>JAISZM010000069.1 GCA_031269205.1 Eubacteriales Family XIII. Incertae Sedis bacterium
GTCTGCGCCGTTACGACGGGCACGAGACGGCGTCCGCCCTCATCGCAAAGGCCATAGAACTCGCGCTCGGCGGCAAGCCCGCCTTGAAAGCCATGGAGAAGATCGGCGAGGGCTACACGGCCGAGGAAGCCGCCGCGCTCGCGATCTTCGTCTGCCTCAGATACCGGGACGATTTTGACGGCGCGGTGCTCGCGGCCACTACCTTCAGCGGCAACACGGACAGCATCGCTCCGATCGTGGGACACGCGCTCGGCGCCTGCTATGGGACAAGCGTCATCCCGCAAAAGTGGATAACGACGCTCGAACTGCAGGATCTGTTGTCTCACGGCGCGGATATGCTGCTCGGTCGCGTGGATATCGAGTGAGTAACGTGTGTGGGGCGGTAATGCTCCCGCGTCGCGTCGCGGCGGTGAGTGATGTCGGTTTCGATGAGATAACAGAAGTGAGGAGTCGGGAATGAACGAATATGAAATAAGGGATATCGCTCTCGCGCCTTCAGGGCGTCAGCGAATCGAATGGGTCAGGCATAACATGCCTCTGCTGACAGGGCTGAAGGAAAAGTATGGATCGCTGCCCGAGTCCGAAAAGCCTTTCCGCGGCGTGCGGATCAGTCTTTCGATACACCTCGAACCCAAGACGGCCTATCTCTGCGAAACACTCGCCGCCGCCGGCGCGTCCATGTCCGTGACGGGTTGCAATCCGCTGTCCACGCAAGACGACACGGCGGCCGCGCTCGCGGATGAGGGTATGCGCGTGTACGCGATTCACGGTGAGGACGAAGCGGACTATTTCAGGCACATCGAGATGGCGCTTGAACACAGGCCGCACATCGTCATAGACGACGGTGGCGATCTCGCCGCCTGCCTACACGGCAAGCGCCCCGACCTTGCGGAGGAAGTACGCGGCGGCGGGGAGGAAACGACGACGGGTATCCTCCGCCTGAGAGCCCTCGCGGCTGACGGCCGGCTCAAATACCCCGTAGTCGCCGTGAATGACGCGCGGTGCAAGCACCTGTTCGACAACAGATACGGCACGGGTCAGTCCGTATGGGACAGCATACTGCGCAACACGAACCTCATAGTGGCGTCGAAGACCGTCGTGGTCGCGGGATACGGCTGGTGCGGCAGGGGCATAGCCCTGCGGGCATCGGCTCTCGGCGCGTCCGTCGTCGTGACGGAGATCGATCCCGTGAAGGCTATCGAGGCGCGCATGGACGGCTATCAGGTCATGACGATGTATGCGGCCGCGCCGCTCGGCGATATCTTCATCTCGGCGACGGGTTGCAAGGATGTGATCATGCTGGAGCATATGGCGCTCATGAAGGATCGCGTCATCCTCGCGAACGCGGGACACTTCAACGTCGAGGTGGATGTCAAGGGGCTCGAGGAGAAAGCGGAGCGTTCGTATGAGGCGCGGGGGAATATCATGGCCTATGTGCTTCCCGGCGGCAAGACCGTACACGTGATGGCCGAGGGCAGACTCGTGAACATAGCGGCGGCCGACGGCCACCCCGCCGAGATCATGGATATGAGCTTCGCCGTCCAGTTCCTGTCGGCTCTGTACATCCAGCGTCACCACAGGGAACTGCCGAAAAACGTCGTCGACGTCTCCGCCGAGATAGACACGCTCATAGCGGAGCATAAGCTCGCCGCGTGGGGCGTCGAGATAGACAAACTCACCCCCGAGCAGGAGAGATACCTCTCGAGCTGGGAACTGTGAGCAGGAACAAAATATCACTCATTTTCCGCGAAAAGTTGACTTCACGTTTCTTTGTGCTACAATTTGCGTATAGTTGTATAGGGTATTTTTTTATTCTTATTTTTTGACAGGAGGAGGTTCGTTATGGGTGATACATTGAACACCGGGGGCAAGCAGGCTTTGAAAAGGGACATCGGCCTGTTCTCGGCGATCGCCATCGTCGTGGGCTCGATGATAGGGTCGGGCATATTCATGGCGCCGCAGGGACTCGCGGAATACGCCAATCCTACAGCCGGGCTTATCGCAATGGCCTTGACGGGAATAGGCTCGTTGCTCCTGGCGCTGTGCTTCGTCAAGATGAGCACGATGGACGGTGAACTCGTTTCCCCGATCATGGCGACGCAACGAGCGTTCGGCGAGCTGCCGGCGTTCTTCTCGGGGTGGGCGTACTGGTGCGGCTGTTGGGTCGCAAACGGCACGATCATCCTCGGCGGGCTGAATTATCTCTCCTATTTCTTCCCGTCCCTGCAGGGCAACAGTCTCGCCAAGTACACGCTCTCGATCGCGATCATCTGGTTCTACACGCTGCTGAACATCAGGGGAGTCAAGGAGTCGTCACGCTTCAATCTCGTGATGACGATAGTCAAACTCGCTCCCATTGCCCTGATACTTATTGTAGCGCCGATGAGGTTCAGCTCCGCAAATTTCGCGAGCGTCTCGAGCGAGGACGTCGTCGGCATGGGCGTCATCCCGATAGCGATGACCTACACGCTCTGGTCCTTCCTCGGCTTCGAGGGCATCGTCGTCAACGCCGCGGAGATCAAGAACATCAACATGGTCAAGAAGGGCACCGTTATCGGCACATGTATCGTCATCGTGATATACCTGCTCCTGACGGTCTTCGCGGCCGGTAATCTGCCGCAGACCGATCTCGTGGCTTCCGAGTCGCCGTTTGCGGACATCCTGCAGCACTCGACCGGCGTGTACTGGGCAGGGGGATTCATCGCGCTCGCCGTAGCCCTCTCGGCTTTCGGCTGCATCGGCGCGTGGATCATATCGGCCGCCAGCGCCGCGTACTCGCTCGGCGAACAAGGACTCATGCCGCAGAAACTCGCGACGGTACATCCGAAGCTGCGCACGCCCGTCACGGCGTTGCTGGTGAACGGCATTCTCATGACCTTCATCATGCTGCTCGCCTTCTTCACGCAGGAAGGCAGCGTGTACAACTTCTTCCTGATGCTTTCGACGCTTGCGCTGCTCGTGTTCTACGTGCTCGGCGCCGCGGCGGAGATAGCTCTTTCGGGCAGAGGAATCAAGAAGTTCAACGTGTGGAATTTCATCAAGTGTTCGTTTGTCAGCTTGATCGCGTTCGCCTATGCGGTCTTCACCGTGTACGGCTCGGGCGCCGAATACGTGATGTACGGGTTCATGCTCCTGCTCATAGGTATCCCGATCTACACGTATGTAAAACTCAAAAGGTATCATGACGGAGAGATAACGTAGTTGCTGTTCAGGAAATTTGTCTTATGGCGATAGAGCGGCATAGTAAAAGAGAGGAGACCACCATGACTGACAAAGACATACTGTTCAAGCAAGCGGCGGACGCTATCATCGAATCGGACGAGGACGCGGCGCTCGCCATCCTCCGGGAGGCCGAGGCCGACGGCGCGGATCTGATAGACCTGCTTTCGAACGGCTTCAGTGCCGGAATGCGCGAGGTCGGAGACAGATTCGGGATGGGAGAGCTGTTCCTGCCGGAACTCATCTTCGCGAGCGAAGTCATGAAGGCGGTCACGAACGAGATAGAGTCGAAGATGGAGGACGGCGCCATACAGAAGAAGGGAGTCATGGTACTCGGCACGGTCGCGGGCGACGTCCACGACATAGGCAAGGGCATCGTCGCTTCGTTGCTCAAGACGAGCGGCGTTGAGGTCTACGACATCGGCCGCGAGGTTCCCGCCGAGGAATTCATCAAGAAGGCGAAGGAACTGAACGCGGACTTCATCGGCAGTAGCGCCCTTTTGACGACAACGATGACGGAGCAGGAGACCATCGAAAAACTCGTGGTCAAGGAAGGGATGAAGGACAAGGTCAAGACGCTCGTCGGCGGCGCGCCTGTCACCCAGCGCTGGGCCGACAAGATAGGAGCGGACGCCTACTGCGAGGACGCCGCGGTCACGGTCAGGTACATCAACAGCCTGTTCGAGTAGCGTCCGGCCGGATGTATTCAAGGCGACATGATGAACGCATCTGCAACGGACGAAACGCGGGCTTCGGAATATTTTTCGATTCCCGAGAATGAAGTGTTCCCTTTGGCCGAGCGGTTCTTTTTGAGAGCCGCCGGCTTTGATTTGGGTACGGAAAAGCATAGCCGTATGTATGCGGACGCTCTCGCCGTGAGGGACGAAGGCATTCAGGGTGTCCGCGTGGAAGGCTTTGTCGCGGAGTACGGCGCGGAAGTCTACGATGGTGAAGCGGTCGCGGTCGGCGTCGAGCGCGTGTCCGCGGTCGTGTTCGAGAGGATCCCGCCGGAATCCGTGGAGCGCGTCGTCCTCTATGTGATAACGGCCGGTGAATGCTCCTGCGACAAGGACGACGACATCATGTCGCGACTCTACGCCCATATGTGGGGGACGGCCTACGTCGACGCGGGTCGCGTGATCCTCGAGGGCAGGATCAGGGAGCGCGTTCTCGCGGAACTCAAGGCGGAAGGCGTGCCCGGGTCACGCCTCAGCCCCGCTTTCAGCCCCGGTTTCTACGGCATGGACAACAGAGACAGTCGCGCCATCGTGAATCTGCTCGGCGCGGACGAGATAGGCGTCAGCTGCGTGGAGACGGGCGTGATGCTGCCCGTCAAGACCTGCTCGGGCGTCTTCCTCGTAACCTACGGCAGCGTGGATTTGCCGGGTGAGGAGTGCCTTGTCTGCTCGGGCAATCGGTCGGGCTGCGCTCACTGCATGGTCGCGAACCGATCGATCCTGAACGTCTGACGACGGCCGGCGCGGGCGCGAGATATGTATTCACAGGTTTTTTGGAGTGCAATAATATGGAGTTGTCGGAACTGATAAGAGAGGGATCGTTCTCGCCGTCTCCCGCGGCGGTGGAGGTTTTGCTCGGATCCGATGCGGAGGCGCGGGAGGCGCTGTTCGCGCGCGCGCGCCGCGCGCGTGCGGAGACGACGGGCGACAAAATTTTTCTCTACGGTTTCGTCTACTTCTCCACTTGGTGCCGCAACGACTGCAACTTCTGTTATTATCGCAGGGACAACGATATAGCCCGCTACCGCAAAGGGCCTGATGAGGTGGTGGACGCCGCGGAGCGCCTCGTCGCGTCGGGGGTCAACCTCGTCGACCTGACGATGGGCGAGGATCCCGAATATCTGCGCGAGGGTCACCGCACGGCGACGGCCATCATCCGTGAGATAAAGGAACGCACTGGCTCGCCCGTCATGGTATCGTCCGGCGTCGTTCCGGCGCGAACGATACGGGAGTTCGCGGAGGCGGGAGCGGAATTCTTCGCCCTGTACCAGGAGACTCACAACCGGGAGCTGTTCGCGCGGCTGCGCGCGGGGCAGGATTACAACGGGCGTATGGAGAGTAAACTCGCCGCGAAGGCGGCGGGTATGTTCATCGAGGAAGGGGTGCTGACGGGCGTCGGCGAAACGCCCTCCGACCTCTGCGATTCGCTGATTGAAATGGGGCGCGTCGGCGCGGCGCAGATGCGCGCGATGAGTTTCGTGCCACAGTCGGGCAGCCCGATGGAAGGGCGCGCGGAAAGTGACCGCGTCACGGAACTCGTCTTCATCGCCCTGATGCGCGTACTCTATCCTCACGCGCTGATTCCCGCGTCCCTGGACGTCGATGGACTCTCAGGACTCGCCCCGCGCATCATGGCCGGCGCGAATGTCGTGACGTCAATAGTCCCTCCGCGCCTGGGGCTGCGCGGTGTCGCGCAGGCTGACCTTGACATTGACGAAGGCGCTCGCACGGTCGCGGGCGTTTCCGAGGCGCTGAAAACTCTCGGCCTGCGACCTGCGACGACGGCGGAGTACCGGGAGCGGCTCGCCGAAATTTCCCGATTGATCCCGTGAAGAAGGTCGTCGTCATAGGAGGGAAACTTCAGGGTACGGAAGCGTGCTACCTCGCGCGCAAGGCGGGATACGTGAGCGCTCTCATAGACAAGCGCGCGAACGCGCCCGCGTCGGGGGTGGCCGACGAGACCCTGGTCTGCGATGTGTGTTGCGATCCCTCCGATGAGGGCGGCGCGTTGGCGACACTGCTGCGTTCGGCCGACCTCGTCCTGCCCGCGCTCGAGGATGCGGACGCGCTCAAAGCGATAGCGCGTCTGGCGAAACGCTACGATCTGCCGCTTGCCTTCGACGCGGACGCTTACAAAGTCACGTCGTCAAAATCTCTCTCCGACGCGCTCATTCATCGGCTCGGCGTACCGTCGCCCGGCCGCGCGGGGAACGGCGCGGGGAACGGCGCCAGCATACAGGGCGGGGTGGATTCCCCCCGCGCGGATCGGGGCGAAGCGGAGATGAACAGCGACGGGTGGATCGTGAAACCGTCGCGCGGCAGCGGGAGCGCGGGCGTGAGGCGGTTCGCGACGCTCGGCGAGGCGCGCGTCTACGCCGCGAGCCGTGCGGACGGCGACGCCAACAGAGCAGGCATGGCGAGCCGTGCGGATGGTGACGCCGGCAGCGTAAGCATGACGGGCCATGCGGACGCGGAGGATTTCATCATACAGAGGTATCTCGAAGGCCCGTCGTATTCGGTGGAAGTCGTCGGCCGCCCCGGCAATTACCGCAGTTACGAGGTAACGGAAATACACGTGGACGACGTATGGGACTGCAAGCTCGTGACGGCGCCGTGCGCCCTTGACCCCGCTGTCGAGGCGAGCTTTCGTGACGCGTCGGTACGCCTCGCCGAGAGCCTGGGACTCCGCGGGATCATGGACGCGGAGGCCATACTGCACGACGGCGAGATGAAGATGCTCGAGATAGACGCGCGCATTCCGAGTCAGACGCCGGCCGTCGTGCTCGCCTCGACGGGCGTCAATCTGCTGACGGAACTCATGGAACTCACGGAAGGGAATTTCGGCGACGGCGGCCGGCGTCTGACTCGCGAGCGCCGTTTCGTCGCGTACGAGAACATCATTGCCACACGGGACGGCGTCTTTTCAAGGGGAGAGCACATCATGGGGAAGGCTGGACCGTTGACCCTGCGTGAAGGTTTCTTCGGCGCGGATGAGTCTTTGACCGACTACCGCGAAGGCTGCGCGGACTTCCGCGGCATCTTCATCAACTCGGCCGACACGGAAAAAACGCTCGCGGAAAAGCGCGCGAAGCTCTACGAAAACATCCGTGGACTCATGGTCGGCGGATGAAGCCGCGCGGGGAAGAGGCAAAGGCATGTGCGTAGAGTTTTTAGAGGTTCCCATGTATAATAGTGGTATGAACACAGCGTTCACGACGACACAAAGGGAGAGGCTTCTCGAACTCGGCGCCGACGACGCGGCGGTTGACGCCGTCTTCGCCGGCGTCGGGGATCGCGACGCGGCGTTTCGCGCAGCGGAAAAGAGGCTCGTCGCGGAAAACCGCGGGAAGATCGCGGCTCTGCTGCGCGAGAAGCATATGCCCGAGACCGCGCTCGTGATACGCGATCTGGAGACGTGGCTCACCGATGTTGAGGGCTTTACAAAGGTGACGACGCCGACCATCATATCGACGGAATCGCTCGACCGCATGACGCTGACGGAGGACGAACCTCTGCGGGATCAGATTTTCTACGTGGGGAAAAACCGTTGCCTGCGCCCGATGCTCGCGCCGAACCTGTACATCGTGATGCGGGAGCTCGGGCGGATCACGAAGAGCTCCGTGCGTATCTTCGAGACGGGCTCCTGCTTCCGCAGGGAGTCGCGCGGCGCGCGCCACCTCAGCGAGTTTACGATGCTGAACTGCGTCGAGTACGGCGTGGCGTACGATCCGGATGGCGCGGACGCTGAAAGAACGCGCGTTGATGACAGCGCGGACGGACGGACGCGATCCGATGGCGCGGGTCAGATGGATCGGCTCGAGGCGCTCGCGCACGCGGCGATGCGAGCCGTCGGCATAGAGGACTTTACTCTGGAACGTGAACCCTCCGTCGTCTACGGTGAGACCATCGATATCGTCGCGGACGGCGTTGAACTCGCTTCGGGTTCCTACGGACCCTGCGCCCTCGACGCGAATTGGGGAGTGTTCGCGCCGTGGGTCGGGATAGGTTTTGGCGTTGAGCGTACAGCGATGGTCAGAGGCGGCCACAAGACCGTTTCGAGGGTGGGTGGAAGCCTGGCCTTCGTCGACGGCGTACCGCTGAATATATGAGGCGCCCACAAGGCGTTCTGTTGCTTGCTGATGGGTTTTAGAGAACGGTAATAATGACGAGAGTTGTGACGGAATGGCTCGATACGAGCCGTGAAGATATGGAGAGATACGGAGCGTCCGTGGAGGCTCTGACGGGGTTTGCGCCCGCGCGGCTCGCCGCCCGCGCGGCGGCGCGGCTTGCGGGAGCGGGGTGCGCCTCCGGCGCGGAGGGATCGTTCGCTTCGCTCTCGAGCCGCCGCGCCGCCTTTGAGGACTCTGCCCCCGACGTATCCGCGGTAAGGGCGGGCGTCGTGCGCGTGACGTCGGGACTCGGCGTGATCGGCGGATTTGCGGATTCCCTGACCGCGCTGCTTTCGTGGCTCGGAGCGGACGCGTTTGCTCCGAAGGAGACGGATGTGGACGGATTCTACGCCGCGGCGAAATCGGGAGCCGACGTCGTTTTCCTCGCGGACGACGACAGGTTCGTCTGCGTGAACCTCGCGAGCGGCGTCATAGCGGAGAACGACGAGGCGACGTCCTACGGTTACGCGGTGGCGCTGGATCTGATGGCGGGCGGACTTCGCGGCAGGGATGTTCTGCTCATCGGCTACGGGCGCGTGGGGAGATTGGCGCTGCGCGCGTTGAAAGGCTTCGGCGCGTCAGTCTTTGTCTTCGACAAGGATCTGGACGCGCGCGTGGCCGCCGCCTTCGACTCCGATGGCATCTCCGAACGCGGGGATATAAAGGACTTCAGCCTCATCTTCGACGCCACGGATGAGGGCGGCTGGCTCTGGCCGGAGGAACTTCGCGACGGCGTCCTTATCGCGGCGCCCGGCCTGCCTCCGTCCCTGCATGAACAGGCGTCCGGGCGCTTCGACGGCAGGATTTTCAGCGATGCCCTGCAGACGGGCGCGGCGGTGATGCTGTATCGCGCGCTTCTGCCGTAGCGACGGTGCGGGCGGAATTATCTGGGGAGCGGATCGGAAGGATCACATGGACTCTAAATCCATGCAGCCGGGTGTAACTCCCGGGCTTCCCGCCAAGGAAACGGCGCCGCGCGGACGCGCGGCGCCCCGGAAACGGGGAAAGGCGGTGGAACCGCGATGGCGGACAAGGTATATTATCGAAAAAACGTGGAGCTGTACCTCCTGCTTGACAAGATCAGACTCTGGCCGTCAAAAAGCGGCGCGTTGCACGGCGTCAAGGAGGTCAAAGCGGAGGGAAAGTTTATCGAGGTCACGACGCACTGCGGCAAGCGTTTTCGCGTCTACAATTCGCGCACGTCGCGCGCGGCGCGGTGGCTGAGGAACAAGTGGGTGGCCAAGCCCTGCCCCGACTGTAAGGTGCCTGAGTGGAAGCTCGAAAAGTACAGCAAGACTTTCTTTGAGTCTTACGGCAGCGATCTGCGCGTGCAGTCGTCCGTACGGGGCGGCGAGCGGGAGGATGCGGTTCGCGATGTGTGAAGGCCGTGAGCGCGGCCGAACGGAGGTAAGTATGAGCAAAGACAAAAGATATTTTACTAGGAGAGGCGACGGCAGCATCGTCTACCTGACGGAGCGGGAGATAAGGGACGACATCGTCGATGGCGTGGCGGACGCCGTGAAACGCGGTAAGATACCTCCGCTGACGCAGGATGAGATGGATCACATCTTCGGGATCGTGACCATGCCCGGCGGCGTGGTCGGCGTCGCGCCCGAGGACACGGTCGTTTCGACGAGCGACTCGGGTTCCTCCAAGTTTACCACCAAATGCGGCATCCCGATCGAACGCGTCGCCGGCGCCATGATACACGAGCGCGTACTCGGCGCGGACAGCGTCGACATCGGCGGCGACGACTACAACTACAAGACGGCCAAGGGTATTGCGAAGCGAGAGGCGAGCGTGCTGAAAAGAGCTTTGGACGTGACGACCATGCCGTTGTTCTACGGCGCCATGCCCGATCTCGGATTTTACACGAAGCCCGATGGCCCCGTCGACAACTGGGCCGAACTCCTGCCGCTCGGCAAGGTCGACGAAGCGCTGGCCGCGCAGGAGGAGGCCGTCGGGCATTCCGTCCACGACATAGTCTACGTAGCGCAGCAGGTCGACGCGGTCGGCGCCGACGGCATTCACATAGACACGGCCGGGGCGGCGGGCGACGGCGATTTTCTCGCCGCGTTGGAAGCCACGGAGATCATCAAGGAAAAATTTCCGAACCTCGCCGTATCCATAGGTATGTCCGGCGAGTTCGTCCTCGGTATGCACGGGCGGCTGAAGTACAAGGACAAGCGCCTCGCTGGCCTGTACGCCCACGACCAGGTGAAGCTCGCGGAGGAGGCCGGCGCGTCCGTCTTCGGACCCGTGGTGAACACGAACAGCGACAAGTCTTTCCCTTGGAACATCTCACGCGTCTGCACGTTCATGAAGGCGTGCAGCGAGGTCGCGAATATCCCGATACACGCGAACGCGGGCATGGGCGTCTGCGGCGTCCCGATGGCGGAGAACATGACGGCGGATGTGGTATCGCGTGTCGACAAATGCCTCATCGAGATATGCAAGATAGACGGGTTGTAGATAGGCGTCGGAGACCCCCTCGCCATGGAGGCTACGCACGCGATAGCCGCGGGAATGGGAGGGATACGCACGGCCGGAGATCTGGTCATGCGCGTCCAGCTCGCGAAAAAACTGCGGATAGCCGAAGCGAAGAAGTACGTGGCAGAAAAATTGGACGTGACGATAGATGAACTCTGCGACGTCATATCCATGACAGAAGTCAGAGAGAAACGCGGATTTGGGATACCTCATTTCGAACCCGACGCGAACGTCAATATCGGCATGGAAGCGAAGTTCCGCATAGCTGAGGCGCTTGGACTCAGAATCAATTCCGTGGAACGCTTTAAGAGATTGGCGGGCATAAAATGAGATTCCCCCGGGGGAACCTCTGAAAGCTTTATGCGCCCGCCTTCCGGTTTGCCGCGAAAGCCTTCTTCTCCCGCAACTCGCCCTCGGCGTCCTCGATGATGGAGCGTATCGCCTTCGCCGTGCTCTCGGGCAGCGGCGTCGGCTTGTGGTTTTCGAGCACTTTCAGCGCCTCCTCGTGCGCGCGAGCGTTCACGTCCCTCGAGCCGTGCGTAACCCAGTTTTCGTACATATCGCGGTCGAACAACGTTGACGTCGACGTCTCCCGGCGCAGATGCTTCAGCGTGTGTCGTTGGTTCAGGAAGGTTCCGGCGGGTCCTACCGCCTCGATCACCTCCACGGCGAGCGTGTCGTCGTCGAACCTGATGCCGTCCATGATCCGCCGCGTCATCTTGACGATCTCCGAGTCTATGATCAGCTGGTCGTAACTCATCACCATTCCCAGTTCGGTCATGCCCATTCCGTAGATGACGCTGGACCCTGCCAACGCCGGTAGCAATGCGCTCAAGGTTTTCTCATGGCCGATCTGTGCGTCGATCAGCTTGCTGTCCCCCTATGTCCCGCCTACGTAGGTGGGTATGCCGTAGTATTTCCCGATGGCCGCGACCGCGGCGCCGATCATCGCGTGTTCGGGCGCTCCGACGGGCGACGTCATGCGCTTCATGTCCATGATGGTCGTGGAACTCCCGTAGAATACGGGCGCCCCCTTATGCGCGAGTTGCGAGAGGACGACGCCGGCGAGCACCTCGCAGTTGCAGGTGAGTATCGTGCCCGCGAGCGTGACGGGCGTCGTGCCGCCGCACAGCCCCATCGAGAGGATGTTGCACGGTAGCCCGTGCCGCGCCGCCTCGATGATCTGCTCGCCGCCGTCGCTCGTTATCTCCAGAGGACTCGTCGGGCAGCACCCGCCCGAGATGATGGGCCGCTCCCTGAGCTTGTCGTACCCGCCCGCGACCTCGGCCGCCATTTTGAAGACGAGCCGCGTCTTCTCCCGGCCGTCCGCGTCGTGCGCGAAATGCTTCGTCGTGTTCGAGAAGAGCGCCTCGGCCTCGTAGAGTTCCTTTATCTCCGCGGGCGCGTCCGTCGCGATGACGGGCAGCGTCAGCCGATCGACGTAGGGAAGTCCGTCAAGGAAGCGCACGACGGAGCGCAGGTCTTCGAGCGTCGTAGCCCGCCGCTCCCCCGTGTACGGGTCGTCGATCTCCACGCCCGCGCTGAAGTTCGTGAATATGACGTTCCGGCCGCCCGCTACCACCTCGTAGTCCGGATCCCTGCCGTACATGCTGAACACCGTCGGCGCCGACTCGATGGCGTCCTCAACGACGGCCGCGGGGAATTTTATCATGTCCGTCTCCGCGTCCACCGCGCAGCCCGCCTCGCGGTACAGTTCCTGGGCTTCGTCGCCCGCGACGCGAACACCGAACTCGCCCATGATTTTCAGCGTCGCCTCGTGCATGGCGACGACATCGTCGCGCGTCACGTTCATATACCCGAACGTAAGGTCATCGATAGCATCTCTCAACAAGGCGCACCTCCATCGCTCTCTTCCACTGTAATAACGGTAGAACAACCCTCGCCCCGATAACCGTCACAACGGCATCAGGCGTCAGGTCACCCCCCGCGTATGCCGCAAGTAGATTATACACCAAAATCATATGGTTATTGCCGCGCTTATCAAAACGTCCGTCCGCTCATCTTTGCTGGCGTTACACTCCATCGGCGCGGTATAATAGAGGTGAAAACGAGGCGGTAGAATGGAGGCAAGCATGAAACGGTATTCTTTTGATACGCAGCCCAAAATAAGATATCTCAGCGACGATGAGATCGTGCGCGTTCACGAGGGTGCGCTTCGGATACTCGAGGGAACGGGCGTCCTCTTCGAGGGCGCTGAGGCGCTGTCGATCCTTGCGGACGCCGGCTGTGATGTCGACCGCGACACGCGCATAGTTCGCATACCCGCGGACCGCGCGGAGGACGCCATACGGAAAATTCCCGGATCTTTCGAGCTGTGGAACAGACCGGGCACGGAGAGCCTGACCGTCGGGGGTGAGAACTATTACTTTGACCCGGGGTCGTCGGGGCTGAATTTCCTCGAGAGCGACGGGAAGACCGTGCGCCCCGCCGTGACGGACGACATGGTGCGCCTGTACCGGCTTGCCGACGCGCTGCCGCATCTGAAGCTGCAGTCCACGGCGCTCTCGGTGTCGGACGTGCCGGAGGATATTGTGGATTGTTATCGCGTGTGGCTGCTGCTGAAGAACACCACGAAGCCCTTCGTGTCCGGCGCGTATGAGGCGATCGGGGCGCGGCGCATAACGGATATTCTGTCCGCCGTCAGGGGGAGCGAGGAGGCGCTGAGGGAGAAGCCTCTCGCGGTGATGGACATCTGCTCGCAGCCTCCGCTCAAATGGGGTGAGACGAGCTGCAGCAATATTATCGACTTCGCGCGCTTTGGGATTCCCATTGAGACGATATCCGTGCCCATGCCGGGAACGGCGTCGCCCGCGACGCTTGCGGGTTCGCTCGTAATACACCTGGCGGAATCGATCAGCGGGATGGCGCTCGCGCAGGCGGCTGGCCCGGGTACGCCGATGGTCATGGGGGGCGCGCCGATGACCTTCGATATGAGGTACAGCACGACGTCCCTGAACGCGGTCGAGACGAGCATCATCAGTACGGCCTACGCGCAGATCGCGCGGTACTACGGGATTCCATCGCACAACTACGCCTGCCTCGCGGATCCGAAGGTCGTCGACGCGCAGGCCGGACTCGAGTCCGGCGTCAGCGCGGTCATGGCGACGCTCGGCGGGGTCAACATCATCTCCGGCCCCGGTATGATAGACTTCGTGAACACGTTCAGTCTCGAAAAACTCGTGATCGACCACGAGATAATCGCTATGGCGGATCGCCTGTACCGCGGCATGGAGGTGAACGATGAGACGCTGGCGCTGGACCTGATCGAAGAGATGGGTTCGTCGGGCGACTATCTGAAGACGAAGCATACGCGGAAGTTCTACCGCTCGGAGACCTATGTTCCGTCGGTCGTGATAGACAAGATGAACCGCGCCAGATGGACGTCCGAAGGCGAGACCGACGTGTTCGAACGCGCGCGCGCCTTCGTGGATAAAACGCTTGAGAGCCACGTCCCCGAGCCGCTTCCCCCGGATACGGAGGCTGCGCTCGACGCGATCATGGCCGATATCAGAGCTTCATCGGAAAACGGCTGAGCGGCTGTTGCCTCTCTCAAAATCGTACGCGGACAGCGCGAGCATCGTTTGCGCGGGCAGATAGAACGTCCACATGAGGACGTAGGTCTGTTCGGGTATCCCTGTCAGTCCCGCGTCGTTGCGCAGATTCCACAGCAGAACGTTGACGTCACAGAGCAGGAACAGCGTCATGCCGAGGCGTGACAGGATGTTGTTCATGTGGGCTTGGCGGCGTTTGAAGGCGTAGACCGTGGCGGTGGTTATGAGCAGGGTGTAGGACGCGGCGGCCGCGTAACTCCAAGGAATTGTCTCCTCGCCGCCGAACGATAAGGTGGAGAGATTGTCACGCACGACAGAACCGGCCGGCGACGTCATGAAGGCGATAGCCGCGGCGGCTGCCGCGACCGCAAGCGCGATGAGCGCCATCGCCTTTGCCCGTTTGGCCCCCGCGTACCTGACTAGTGCCGTCAGGTGCGCGCCGCAGAATACCGCGATTCCCACGGTGAAGTTCGGGGTGAAAAGGATGAGGAAGTCGGCCGCGAGCGTGAACGCGAATATGACGACCTGCAGCCGCGCGTCCCTGATGTGGGGGAAATCCTCCGCTGTTTTTTTAGACGGGAACTTGCCGCTCGCTTGTGAATACCTTCCGTGCGAAACGCTCCGCGTGACGAGAGCGGACACCGTAAGACACACGCAGATAGACGCGTACTTCAGCAGTTCCGTGAGTGTCGCCGTGATCTCTGGCGCGCTACCGTCCGCTCCGGGCAGCGTTCCGAGCGCATAGCGGATATCGCATACGTCCGCGACCGTGAAGAGCGCGTAGAGCGCGGCGTTCACGACGACAAGCCAAAAGATAACAGGCCCTAAGCTGTGGTACAATGTTCGCATGGCGATATTGTATCAGTATGCGGGGTCGGGTTCAAACAACGGGAGCGCTATTATTGAGCGAAGGGAAAACGGGTAAACTCGAAGGGAATCAGGCGCTGTCCGATGTGGGGGTGGCCTTCGCCACGCTCGTCTTCATCTACTCGTTTGCCGTCGTGTTGACGCTGAATTTTCGTCCGCTCTATTACCTCTACCTCTCAGCGGTCGGTTGGCCGGAGTTGAATATGTCTCCGTCCGAAATCATGGCCAACTACGAGGCGCTGATAGCGTACAACTCGATTTTCTTCGTCGGACCCTTGGATTTTCCGACGCTGGATATGTCGTCGAACGGACGCGTCCACTACGAGGAAGTCAAGCGGATATTCGTCGTCTTTCAGATAGCCCTCGCCGCGTCGGTCGCGTGTCTGATACCGACGCTCAGAGCGAAACTGCGCCGGTGTCGGACGGTATGCCTGACCATAGGCGGGTTTGCCGCGATCATCCTCGCGGCGACCATCGTCGTCTATCTCGGATTGGACTGGGAGCGCTTCTTCGTGAGGTTCCACGAAACCTTCTTCAATAATGATTACTGGATGTTCGACGCCGTCGTCGACCCGAGCATACTGATTCTGCCGAACGGCTACTTCATGGCCTGTGCCGTCATGATATTCTGCCTAGTGCTTGGGCTGTCCGTGGTTTCGATCATTGTCGCCCGCCGCGGGCGAACCCGTCGGCATATCGCTGGACATTTCGAGGGGCATAATATCTCGAAGAGATTGAACTGAACGGCAATTTATTATAAAATACTCTATAAGGAAGCACTGATTAATTCCGTTTGCCAGCTGAGCCGATGGATTAGCTGCGAGCCGTAGGCGAGTCTCATCCTAAGCGTTCGCCTGACACAGGCAAAAAACGCAGGGATACTGGTGGTATCGCGAGGATTAGCTGCGAGGCGTAGCCGAGTCTCATCCTAAGCGTTGCCGAAGTCAGGCGGAAAATCGGCGGCTCAGATGGTGGACATGAATTAATCAGCGTTTCCATAATGTAAGGTGCGGCGTCGGAATCATCGGACAAGGGGGTTTCACATTTATTACAATCTCGCATCGGGAAACGAGCCTCGATGATAGTGCCGTGGAGAAAGACATAGGGAGAGGAACGAAATGCCGACTCATGCCATCGACCATGAACAGATTATTACCCAAACTCCTCACGGAGTCGTCACTACGGATAGTGACTTCATAGTTCGTTACATCAACGCGTCAGCCGAGAGGCTGACCGACGTACGGAAACAGGATGTTCTCGAAAAGAATCTCTTCGAAGCCATACCGCAGATGAGGAAAATAAAAGACAGGCTGGACGACAGCGTGCTGAACCGCGTTGAGTCAGGCGGGAAGACCATTGTCATCAGACATTTTAAGAATATGGAGTCTGACGAGGAAGAACAACGCTCAATGACGTACGTGTTCCTCATCAACGATTACAACGAGATCATGTCGCTCACCACGGAGTTTGAACGAACCCAGCAGTTTATAGACGAGCTGCAGGAGATAATAGAAGCCTCCTTTGACGGGATACTTGTCACGGACGGCGATGGTAACGTGCTGCTTGTAAACCAGTCGTACGTGCGCAATACCAGCCTTCAAAAGGAAGAGATGATCGGCCATAATATGCGTGAAATGATCAACCCCGACTGGATGAAGGACTCCGTGGCGCTGCTCGTTATCGAGCAGCGCAAGCCAGCGACCCTGCATCACACGACCCGGCACGGCCGCAACATCATAGCGACCGGCACGCCCATTTTCGACAAAAAAGGCGATATCAAGATGGTCGTGATCAACACGAGGGACATCTCCGAGATATACGAGCTGCGCGACGAGCTGTCAAAGTCCAAGGAGATGGAAAAACTGTACTTTCGCCAGATTACGGACGAGAACGCCGGCGGCGATTCCCCAAAGATCGTCATCGCGGATTCGAAGATGCAGGACATTTTCTCCTTGGCGAAGAAGATAGCGGACTTCAACACGAGCGTCCTCATCACCGGGGAGTCCGGAGTCGGCAAGGATGTTCTCGCGAACTACATACACGAGCACAGCAGCCTGCGCAAAGATCATCGCTTTGTCGCCGTGAATTGCGGCGCCATACCCGAGAATCTGCTTGAGTCGGAACTCTTCGGATATGACGAAGGAGCCTTTACCGGAGCGGTCAAGGGCGGCAAGCCCGGACTCATCGAGGCGGCCAACGGCGGGACGCTGTTCCTAGACGAGATCAGCGAGATGAGCCTGCCCCTGCAGGTCAAGCTCCTGAGGGTGATCGAGTCGCCGACGATCACGCCGGTCGGCTCCCAGCGCAAGATATCGGTTGAATTCAGACTGCTGGCGGCCACCAACAAGGATCTCGAAAAAGCGGTGGAGAAGGGCGCGTTCCGAAAGGATCTCTACTATCGGCTCAATGTCGTCACGATGAAGATTCCGCCGCTGAGGGAGCGCCGCGATGAGATATCCGCCTTGGCTCTGCGCTTTCTGCATATGTTCAACAAGCAGTACGGATTGGACAAGAAGATCACACGGGAAGTCATGAAAGAGCTGGAGGACTATCAATGGGAGGGTAACGTCCGGCAGTTGAAGAACACGGTCGAATACATGGTCGTCGTCAGCAACAACGAATACCTGCAAATCAACGACCTGCCCTGGATCCAGCAGAGCGGCTCGTCGATGGACGCGGATAAGGGCGATACGGCATCGTACAAGGTGCAGGTCGAAGCCTTCGAGCGCAGACTGTTGACCGATGCCCTGCGAAAATACGGTTCGTGCAGGAAAGCGGCCGCGGCGTTGAAGATAGATCCGTCCAACGTCGTTAGGAAGATGCAAAAATTCAAGATAAACGCCGAGAGAGGACGTATCAATGCGGAATGAACCCGTAGCGAGGTCGAACAAAACTGTTGTGTTTTCGCATCGCTTCATTGCTGTAACGCAACGCCGGCGCTGCTTAGGGAGAGACTGCCTCTAGCGTTCCGTCCCGTACCAAATTTTTTTCTTAAAAAAAACGATGGCCGAAAATCGCGAAATACCAACAACGGAGTACATTTTGCAAATAAAAATTTTCAGAAGATTCACTTGATTGTGCAAAGTAGGAATAAGACTTGCGTAAACAGTAATAAGGTGTCATTGAGTATGAGATGAGATTCGTTTTTTGTTTTTTCG
Organism: Eubacteriales Family XIII. Incertae Sedis bacterium; assembly: GCA_031269205.1. Classification (GTDB taxonomy): domain Bacteria; phylum Bacillota; class Clostridia; order Peptostreptococcales; family Anaerovoracaceae; genus JAIRPC01. The sequence continues at coordinate 18,213 of JAISZM010000069.1, forward strand.
TTGCGTCATGATGAGGAAAGGAGGTTTTTTCTGACGTATTATACGCCATTTTATTCATTGTTTATCAAAAATGAGTGTGACCGGCGCCAATATACCTCATATGCGCCGGGAGTCAATGGAGGAGACACAAATGGAAGAAAAGAAAAAGTTTCAGATGCCGGTATTTCTGATGATAGCGGGCGCGTACTCGTCGTATACCATCGGCGCGGGCTTCGCGTCGGGCAACGAGGTCATGCAGTTCTTCGGATCGTGGGGCGTGCCGACCGCTTTCGTGGCGGCTCTCTGTACGCTCGTAATGACCGCGTATTTCTGCGCGAGCGCCTACAGGGCGGGGCAGTCGAATACGTTTGAAAAGCCGCATGACGTGTACGTCTATTTCTGCGGCAAATACGTCGGCTGGGTATTTGAAGTCTTCGTCATCATCTTCGTGCTCGGCATATTTGCGACGATGTTCTCGGGCGCGGGTTCGATGCTGAACCAGTTCCTCGGGCTGAATCAGTACGTCGGCTCGATCATCATCGGTATCATAGCGTCGGTCGTCGTCTTCGGCGGTTTCAAGAGAGTGGCTGCGGTACTCGGATACGCGGGCATCCTAATCATCGCTTTCGTCGTGGTCGTCGGCATCATCACGCTTGCCAGCCCGAACGCCAGCCTTGACCAGTCCGCGAATGTCGCGCAGATGGTCGCTGACGGGAAGATATGGCAGGCCAACCTCATGGAACTCCCGCCGCTCAGCTTCATACCGGGATTCGCGGGACTGAACGGACCTGTTCTTGAAGGCTTCTGCTACGCGGGCGTCTGCCTGATCGTGAGTATCCCCTTCATCGTGGCTCAGGGTCGTCAGACGAAGAACATGAAAGAGGCTTTAGGCAGCGGCATCTTCGCCGGCATATTCTTCTCGGTCGGCATGATCCTCGTCATCTGCATCCTGCTCGGCAATTTCCAGTACATCACGGACGCGAATGGCGACATGCAGCCGATACCGGCGCTCGCGGCTGTCGAAGGACTTCTCGGCAGGGGCACGGGAGCGGTCTACATGATCATACTGATCGCGGGCATCTTCACGACAATCACGGGTTATCTGTGGCTGCTCACGGATCGCGTGTTCGGCGAAGTCAAGAATAAGAAGAGCAACATATTCACGGCTATACTCATGATCATCGGCGTGGTGCTCGGCGGCGTGCTGCCGTTCAGCGCGGTTGTGAACTTCCTCTGGCCGCTCTCAGGTTTCGCGGGCATCATCTTTGTCATCTTCATGATCGTCAAGGATATCCGCGCAAGCGGCGCGAAGAAAGATCAGGCAGCCTGATCGTAGATTAAAAAGCTCCGCGCGGTCTGTGGTTCCGCGCGGGGCTTTGTTTTATATTAGGTTTCCGGGGTGGATTTTAGAGGAAAGAAATATGGATCACCGAAAGACAAACAGACAATATGGCTATCTGTCGCCTGAAAACAACGGGGTGGTCGTCAGGACGCTGGATTACCAGCAGGTAGCCGGATACGGCGTGGGTATCATATATATAGGGAGCTTGAATTACCCCTATTTGCCGGGGAACGTCGTCAACGCGTACACCTACGATTTTCCGGTGCGCCTGCAACCGGTGCCGACGGATATACCGCGTCTTTTCGCGGCGGATCCGACGATAGCGGACGACATCATAGCCGTATGCAGACATATGATAGACTTCGAAGGCGTGCGCGCCATCTGCGCGGCATGTGGTTTCTTCGGAAATTTCCACCAGCAGGTGGCCGAGGCGCTTGAGGTGCCGGTCGCTCTGTCGAGTCTCACGCAGGTGCCGTTCATCAGGAATCTCATCAAGCCCAGCCAGAAGATCGGCGTCTTGACAGCGGACAAGTCCTCGCTCACGCCCAAGCTTTTGGATAATTGTTTCATCACCGACCATGACCAGCTCGTAGTGAAGGATTTGCGCCACGCGCCCGAGTTCTCCTGCATTCTTGAATACCGCGGCGAATTTGACAACGGAGAGGTGAGGAACGAGGTCGTTTCGGCGGCTCTGGAGCTTCTGGAGGAGGACGCTGACATCGGCGCCATTGTACTTGAGTGCAGCGATATGCCGCCGTACGCCTATGCCGTACAGCAGGCGACCCAGTTGCCAGTCTTCGATTTTATCACGCTGATCAAATGGCTGCATAGCGGAGTCCATTATGGTCCGTACAGCGGATGGATATAGACTGATCTTCGGACAAAGCGTTGCGCTATTGCACTATTTGGTGCGGTGACGCAACACTTGGCGGTCGGCTCTGCGCCGGCGCAACGAGAACAAGAGAGTCGGAGCCTCTCCCGCAGGAGTCGAAGACGGTTGCGTCGGCGTAGATCCAATGAAAATCATACCGACGTTTTCCTTAGAAATTTGCGGTTTTCTAGCGATTCGGCTCAGGTAGCGTGCCTGTTCGCCGCGCGTCGTGAAATAATAGTTGCCGCCATAGCCTTCATAGGCACGATCCTTGCATTATAATCAAGCGTATGGTCATTGTTCTTTCCGGCGAAGTCCTTTTTAGTGAGCGGGGTCTTCGGTCGGCTGACAAAAAATAATGTTCAATCTAGTGAGGAGAGTGAGTTGAGCGAACAAAAAACATCGAAGGAGCTTTTGAATGAGCTTCTGGAGACGCATTACGACAATGCGATGAAGGTCCAGAGCGAAGGCAAACTTTTGGCGTGGTGTACTTCTATCTCGCCGCAGGAATTGCTTGAGACGATGGATATCTATGCGGTCTATCCGGAAAATCACGCCGCCGCGATCGGAGCGCGCAAGCAGGCGCCGGACTTTATCAACTATTCGGAGAGCAACGGTTATTCCTCCGACCTGTGTTCGTATGCGCGGGTCAACCTCGCCTATATGGATATCCTGCAAAGCGAGGCCGGCAATATACCGCGGCCCGATCTGATCTTTTGTTGCAGCAATATCTGCAACACGGTCTTGAAATGGTACGAGAACATTTCGAAAGAGCTGAATATCCCGTTGATCGTCTTCGATACGCCGTTCAATCACCAGTACGAGGTGAATGACCAGTGTACTCAATATATCAAGGGTCAGCTCCTTGAAGCGATCGGGAAGCTCGAGCAGATTACTGGCAGGAAGTTCGATCACGATCGCTTCCGGGAGGTCATGAAGATCTCATCGGAAACGTCCAAGTGGTGGAAAAAGGCTTCGCTGGAAGCGGCGGCAAAGCCATCCCCGTTGAACGGGTTTGAACTGTTCAACTACATGGCGGCGATCGTCTGCGCGCGCGGAACCGTCGCGGGTCGGGATCTCTACAAACTCTGGTATGAAGAACTTCGGGACAAGGCCGCGAAGGGTCTCGGTCCCTGGAAGGACGAAGATGAGAAATACCGCGTCATGTGGGACGGCATCGCCTGCTGGCCCTATCTCGGTCTCACGTACAAAACGCTGAAGAAATACGGAATCAATATGGTCACGTCCACCTATCCGGACTCATGGTATATCGTCTATGATGTGGACGACCTCGATGGAATGGCTCGTTGCTACAGTTCGAATTACGTCAACAGGAATCTTTCTTTCGGCGCGGACAACATCGTGGATATCGTGAACAAATTCTCTCTGGACGGTATCGTCTTCCACTCCAACAGAAGCTGCAAGCTCATGGATTTTCGGCAATTTGAGATACAGCGTCAGGTTGAAGCCCGCACGGGCGTCCCGTCGATCATCTTCGACGGCGACCAAACCGATCCGAGAGCGTTCAATCCGTCTCAGTTTGAGAACAGGATTCAGGCCCTTGTTGAGATGATGGAATCAAGAAGGTAAAGGGGGCGTAACACGATGAATGGAATCAATGACAAGATAAATGAACTGAAAGCAATCTCACAGAATCCCGGACAATCGGTAGCTCAGGCGATCAAGGACACGGGCAAAAAGGCGGTTGGCTGTTTCCCGATATATACGCCGGACGAGGTCGTGTACGCCCTCGGTCTCCTGCCTGTCGGCATGTGGGGCGGTCCTTCGAAGGGAAACAAGTCCAGCAAATACCTCCAGACATTCTGCTGTTCGATCATGAAGGCTAATACGGAGCAGGCTCTTGGCGGAGACTATGATATGCTCAGCGCGGTGATAGTCACGTCGTTTTGTGACACGCTGAAATGTATCATCGAAGATTGGAAAATCGCCGTTCCCCATCTGAACATCGTCCCCATCGTCTATCCGCAAAACCGCAAATCAAACTCTGGCAAGACATATTTCAAAGCGGAGTTGAAGAGGGTCGCCGACGAACTCGCGGAGATTACGGACACGTCGTACACGGACGAAAGCCTCGCCGCCGCCGTCGACCTCTATGACGAATACCGCCGAACGCTTCAGGATTTCGTGAAAAGTGTCGCCGAAAAGCCGGGTCTCATCACTCCGCTTGAACGGCATCACGTCGTCAAGGCCGGTTATTTTATCGACAAAAAAGATTATGTACCCAAGGTGAAAGCCCTCACCGAGGACATTAGAGCGGCGGAAGTTCCCTCAGACAGACAAGGTCTCAACCCGATCGTGATATCCGGAATCATCGGGGAACCCGACGGTTTGCTCGAGGTCTTTGACGAGTGCGGATTCACCGTCGTCGGCGACGATCTTGCGCAGGAATCGCGCCAGTTCAGGACGATCGCGCCGAATGTCGGCGATGGATTTGATCGTATGGTCGAGCGCATAGCAATGCAGGATGGTTGCGCGTTCCTGTATGACGAAGAGAAAAGGCGAGGCCGGATGATCGTTGATCTGGCCAAAGAGACCGGAGCGGTCGGCGTCATTTTCAATCAGCTCAAGTTTTGCGATCCGGAGGAATTCGATTGGCCCCTCGTCAAGAAGGAGTTCAACGCGGCGGAATTGCCGTACCTCTACATAGAGACCGAGCAGCAGATGGATTCGCTTGAACAGGTGAGAACCAGCATTCAAACCTTTGGAGAGTTGCTCTGATGCCCGAACGCGCCTATATGGGAATCGACATAGGCTCGTCCTCGTCGAAGGCGGTGATTATCGACAGGGACGCCGCTATCAGAGGTGAACACATCATCAATCTCGGTACGGGTAGCCGTGGACCCGCCGATGCGATTGCGAAGGCCTTTGAACAGGCCGGTATTACGAAGGTCGACAGGACTGTCGCGACAGGGTACGGGCGCATTCTCTTCAAGGAGGCAGACAAGCAGATCACGGAGATCAGCTGTCACGCGCGCGGCGTCAAACAACTTGTTCCGACGGCGGAAACCGTCGTCGACATAGGAGGGCAGGACGCGAAAGTCATCCGGGTCAAGCCGGATGGCAGAGTTGAAAATTTCGTCATGAACGACAAGTGCGCAGCCGGCACCGGCAGGTTTCTCGAGGTGATGTCGCGGGTTCTAGGTGTGGGGATCGACCAGCTCTCGGAACTCGCCGACAAAGGCAAGCCGGGCGTCAATATCAGCAGCACCTGTACGGTGTTCGCGGAGTCGGAGGTGATCTCGCAGTTGTCCTCCGGCAGCAGCATAGAGGATGTAGCGCTCGGCGCGCATCGGTCTATCGCCGAGAGGATCGTGGGCCTTGCCGGGCGCGTCGGCATTGAGGACGATGTCGTCATGACCGGAGGCGTAGCGTTGAACGATAGTGTCGTGCAGGCGGTGGAGGATGTTTCCGGCCACAAGATAACACGACTCAAGGATCCTCAGGGTATGGGCGCCTTCGGGGCGGCTCTCTACGCAAGGGATCTGGACAATTAGTGATTTGCCATAGAGTTTACAGGAAGAATAAAAAGGAGGTACTAAACTATGGACATCAAGAAGGTAGCTATGGTAGGCGGTGGTACAATGGGCAATCAAATTGCCATACAGGTCGCGATCTCGGGCTATGAGACACGCCTTTACTCGCGCAGTCAGAGTACCGTCGATAAGGCGAAGTCTTTCGCGGACGGTTGGTTTGCGAAGCAGGTCTCAAAGGAGAAATTGACGCAGGCGGACGCCGATGCGCATAAAGCGCGTCTCAGTTTCACGACGGATCTCGCCGACGCGGTCAAAGATGTGGATCTCGTGATCGAAGCTGTTGTGGATGTGCTCGATACAAAACGGAAAGTTCTCGCGCAGATTGACGCATTGACACCCGATACTACTATCTTTGCAAGCAACAGCTCATACATCGTCGCCTCACGGTTTGCGGATGCCGTGAAAGACCCGAGCAAGGTGATGAATCTGCATTTCTTCAATCCCGCCCTCATCATGAAGCTCGTCGAAGTCGTCCGGGGTCCGCACGTTTCCGACGACACGATCGACACGATGATCGAGTTCGTCAAGTCGATAGGCAAGATACCGGCCGTCGTCAACAAGGAGATATACGGGTTCATCGTGAACCGGGTATTCAGCGCCATCACAAAGGAAGCCTGCTATATGTACGATCAGGGCGTCGCGTCCTATGAGGATATCGACAACGCCGTGAAGTACGGGCTTTCCCACCCGATGGGGCCGTTTGAGCTGCTTGACCTGACCGGCATAGATCTCGAGTACGACGTGTTGACCGAGAAGTACAAGACGACGGGTGACCTGGCCGACAAGCCGAGCGTAACCCTCGTCGAACACCACGCGAGGGGCGAGTACGGAAGAAAGACGAAGAAGGGCTTCTACAGTTACGAATAGGGGCAGTTAGCGCTAGTTTCAAAGGAGGAAAAGTTATCATGAGTGAAAAAAATGTAGTGATTTGCGCGGGTGTAAGGACTCCGATCGGTACGATTGGCGGACAGTTCAAGACGATAACGTCGTTGGATCTGTCGATCCCCGTGCTTCAGGAACTGGTAAAGCGTTCGGGCATCGATCCGGAGAAGATCGCGGACGTGATCTGGGGATGTAATTATCAGAGAACTTATAAGGAGAACAACCTCGCCAGAGTGGCGCTTGTGAAGGCAGGTCTGCCCACCTCAGTGCCGGGCATCACGATACACCGGAATTGTACCTCGTCGATGTCGTCCATGCAGATCGGTTTTTATCAGATCAAAGCGGGCGAGGCCGACGCTATTATCGCGGGCGGCGCGGACAGCATGAGCACGGCGCCTCATATGAATTTTGACTTCCGCTACGGAAAGAAGTTCGGCCACAGCGATCTGCGTGATTCCATGTGGGATTCGCTGACGAATCTAGGTATCGGCCCCGCGATGGGCATTACCGCCGAGAACGTAGCCGAGAGATTCGGCGTCACGCGCGAGGAGCAGGATGAGTACGCCCTTCTGAGCCAGCAGCGCGCGGTGGCCGCGCAGGACGCGGGCAAATTCAAAGATGAGATCACTCCTGTTACGGTACCCGGGCGGAAGGGCGACACGACGTTCGATACGGACGAGTATCCCAAGCGCGACGCCACGATCGAAAGTCTGCAAAGACTGAAGGCGACGTTCAAGGACGGCGGTACGGTAACGCCCGGCAACGCGTCTGGCATGAATGACGCGGCTTCAGGAGTCCTCCTCGTCGAGGAGTCGAAGGCGAAGGAATGGGGTCTTCCCATCCTCGCTCGAGTGCTTGCGACCGCGACGACGGGCGTCGATCCGGAGATCATGGGCATAGGTCCGGTCAGTTCATCCAACGTCGCGCTTGAAAAAGCGGGTCTCACATTGGACGACATCGAACTCGCCGAAATCAACGAGGCTTTTGCCGCGCAGTATCTGGCGGTGGAGAAAGAACTCGGCCTGAAGCGTGAGATCACAAATGTGAATGGCGGCGGCATCTCACTCGGACATCCCGTCGGAGCCACCGGATCCAGAATAGTGATTACGTTGATCTATGAAATGAAGCGCCGCGGTCTTCGCTACGGTCTTGCCGGGCTGTGCGCTGGTGGCGGTATGGGTGTTTCAATCGTTGTGGAGGTCCTGTGACGCGATAGCGCGGGCATGGAAGGAGAGATAATTCAATGAGCAAAATTTTCGTACCCAGATTCTGCACCTTGAGCGAAGTTCAGAGCGAATACAAGAACAAGCTGAAGACTGCGGACGATGCGGTTCAAATCGTCAAGACCGGAGATCGCGTCCACTACGGGCTGTTCTGCGGGATTATTCAGGATCTCGACAAGGCGCTCGCGAAGCGTGTCGATGAGTTGGAGGACGTTACGGTATACGATTCCATCTGGGCCTACAGCGAACCTCCGGCCATCGTTCAGGCGGATCCGGAGTCGAAGCATTTCAAGTATATCAGCACCCATATGAGCGGCCTGGATCGTTCGATGAACAAGCAAGGGGCTTGCTGGTTCTTCCCCGTGCAGTTCCGCGAGAACACGAAGCTCTGGGCGGAGAACGTGGAGAAGATAGATGTCGCGATGATGCAGGTCGGCCCGATGGACAAGAACGGGTATTTCAATATCGGCCCGCAGGTCGCGGAGGCTTGGGGCGTCATGGGGCGGGCGGACAAGATCATCGTCGAGGTGAACGAAAAACAGCCCCAGACGCACGGCATCCAGACGACGCTGCATATCTCTCAGATCGATATCATCACGGAGAGTTCGAACAACGAATTGCCGCAGCTCATCGCCAAAGACGCCACCGAAACGGAAAAGAAGATAGCCGCGCACATCGTGGAACGCATCGAGAGCGGTACGGCGCTGCAGCTCGGGATTGGCGGTATGCCGAACTATGTCGGAAGCATGATCAAGGATTCCGACATCAACGACCTGAGTGTGCACACCGAGATGTTCGTGGACGCCTACGTCGAATTGTTCAAGGCCGGCAAGATCACCGGCAACAAGAATACGCACAAAGGCAAGATGGTATTCACCTTCGCGATGGGTTCAAAACAGGTATACGACTTCATCGACGATAACCCCATCATCTGCTGTGGCCCCGTGGACTACGTGAACGCGCTCGAGGTCATCGCGGCGAACGACAAGGTCGTTTCGATCAACAGTTGTCTGCAGGTGGATCTCTTCGGGCAGGTCAACTCGGAATCGGCGGGCATCCAGCATATCGGCGGTACGGGCGGACAGCTTGATTACGTCATGGGCGCCTTCAAATCCCGTGGCGGCAAGAGCTTTCTCTGTACGCCGTCGGTTCGCAAGAACAAAGACGGCTCGCTCGTCTCACTGATAACGCCGCGTCTGCCGGAAGGTTCTATCGTATCCACCCCGAGGAGCGCCACGCACTACGTGGTGACGGAGTTCGGTGCGGTCAACCTGAAGGGCAAGACGACCTACGAGAGAGCTGAGTTGCTCATCTCCATCGCGCATCCCGATTTCAGGGAGCAGCTTGAGGAGGAGGCGTTCAACATGGGTCTCACGCGCAAGAGCAGCAAGGTTCTGGTTTAAGGACAGTTGATAAAAATTAAGTATAGTTTGGTTAAGTATAATTTTAGTTAGTGAAAGAAGAATATTGCTTTAAGGAGGAATGAGTTATGAAATTTGCAGATTACAAACCGTATTTGAGCCCGGCTCTCGCCAAGACGACGGATCTCGTCATGGACAGCGCCAAAGGTTTCTATATCACCGATCTGAACGGGGATAAGTATATAGACCTCGTCCAAGGGATCGCGGTCAACGCGCTGGGACACTGCCACCCGAATATCGTCAAGGCGATTCAGGATCAGGCGGCGAAGCTCATCGACGCGTCGTTCAACCTCGTGAGCTACCCGACGACGCTGGAGTTGGCGAAGCGCATCTCGGAACTCGCCCCTGGAGACCTGAGCACGGTGTTCTTTTCAAACGGCGGTTCAGAGGCAAACGACGGCGCCATCAAGTTGGCGAAGGCCGTGACGGGAAGACCTTGCATCATCGCTTACCGCGGTTCGTTCCACGGTCGGAGCATCGGCGCCACGAGCATCACCGGCTCGAACTCCAAGTACAGGAAGCATTATGAGCCTCTGATGGGCGGCGTGTATTTTGCCCCCTATCCGAATCCCTACCGTTGGGGTACGAGCGGAGAGGCCGCGTCGGAGGAAGTGACGACGAGGGAAGCGCTCAACGAACTCCAGATCATGTTCGATCAGCTCGTCTATCCCGAAGATGTCGCCGCCATCATCATAGAGCCGGTCCTCGGCGAGGGTGGCTATGTGGTACCGCCGAAAGCGTATCTGGAAGCGCTGCGCGGCATCTGCGACAAGTACGGCATCCTGTTGATCTTCGACGAGATTCAGTCCGGCTACGGCAGGACGGGCAAGATGTTCGCGAGCGAGCACTTCGGCGTTGTGCCGGATGTCATGACGCTCGGTAAGGCGATCGCCGGCGGTCTGCCCATGTCCGCCATCGTCTCGACGGAGGAGATCATGAGCAAATGGCTTCCGGGTATGCACGGGACCACGTTCGGCGGTCACCCTGTCTGCGCCGCTGCCGCGCTCGCCGTACTCGACACGTTCAAGGAGGAAAATATCCTTGAGAATTGCACGAAGGTGGGCGAGTACCTGAAGTCGCGTCTCTTCGAACTCAAGGAGAAATATCCGGTTATCGGCGATGTCAGAGGTCTGGGACTCATGTTGGCTATGGAGTTCATCAATCCCGAAGACCGCTCGCCCAACGCCGAAGCTTTCAACAAGGTTCGGCAGTATTGCCTCGACAACAAGATGTTGATTCTCGGCTGCGGGGTCTATGGCAACGGTTTCCGCATCGCCACGCCGCTGAACGTTACCAAGGACGAGGTGGATCAGGTGCTTTCGATCGTAGACAAGGCTCTGGCGGCGCTGTAAGCTGACCGGACGACGTAGTATTGTCTTGGCTGAAAGATGGAGGTTGTTATGAAAAATTTTATTTTCAAAATGCCGACGCGAGTACACTTTGGCAGCGGCATAGTGAGCAATTTGAGCGAGTTGGTGAAAGAATACGGCGGTACCAAGGTATTCATCATCAGCGATCCCGTTATCGCGTCCACTCCGATAATGGACGCGGTCAAGGCCGGGCTTGGCGATATCCCGTATATCGTGTACAGCGATACCAAGCCTGATCCGACCATCGAAATGGTCGACGAGGGCACGGCCGCGCTGAAGGCCACCGACTGCGACCTGGTGGTTTCCGTCGGCGGTGGCAGCCCTATCGATCTGGCAAAGGGCATCACGATTCTTCAGACGAACGAAGGCTCCGCAAGAGACTATATGTTTGGAGGTTCCAAGACCGTCACGAACAAATCCGTCCCGCATATCGCCATTCCGACGACAGCGGGGACGGGCAGCGAGGTCACGGGCGCTACGGTCATCACGGACGTGCAGAACAATATCAAGCTTTCCATCACGCATGACTACGTGATACCCACCGTCGCCTTGGTGGATCCGCAGCTGCATCTCGGTATGCCGACGCTTATCACGGCTTCGACGGGGTTGGACGCGTTGACTCACGCCATAGAGTCATACGTTTCGCTCAACGCGAGTCCGGTCAGCGACGCGATGGGATTGCAGGCGATACGTCTCATCGGCGCGAATCTGAGAACAGCCGTCGCGGATGGCTCGAATATCGAAGCGCGTTCATCCATGGCTGTCGCGAGCACGATCGCGAGCGTGGCGTTTATGAACGGCGGTTTGGGCGTCATTCACGGCATCGCTCAGTCGATGGGAGGGCTTCACCACACGCCGCACGGCATCGCGAACGGACTGTTGCTTCCTTACGCCATGCACCGAAATTACATCGGCAATCTGAAAAAATTCCGTGAGATTGCCATTGCGTTGGGCGAGGACGTGTCCGGGCTTTCCGAGCGCGAAGGCGCCTACCGGGCGGTGGAGGCGGTGTTCGATCTGCAGTCTGATGTACGCGTACCGAATACGTTACCCGATGTGGAGGTTTTCGAAAAGGATTTCGGACCGATCATCGAAGGGACGATGGCGTACCGTATGCTTGCGATCAATCCGGTCAAACTCACCGACAAGGACGTGCGAGGGATATTGGATCACGCGTCGGCGGGCAGATAGATATAACGACGTATTGATAATAGGAGGAGACAGACATGAAACACAAGGCAGTATATTATAATATCGATGATACGCTCGATTTTGAAAACAGTCTCCTGAGGGAGTGGGGCGTTGACGACATCGAACTCGTTGAAGTCAAGAATGGAGAACTCCGTGACGATCCCGAGGCGTTCTACGACGCGGTCAAGGACGCGGAGGGCGTCGCCGTGGAGTATTACAACATCACCCGGGACGATATTGCGCGCATGAAGAATACGACATGTATCTCGTTGCAGGCCATCGGATACAGCAACGTCGATATCGACGCGGCCACGGAACATGGTATCTGCGTGACGAACGCTCCGGGCTTTTGCACGGAGGAAGTCGCCGTCCACACCATAGGGATGATGATCGACTGCGTGCGCAAGATCACTTTTCTCGATAAGAGCATCCGCGCCGGTTCGTGGGATCCGCTTCTCGGAGGCAAAACTTTCAGGATGTCGGGCAAGACGGTGGGGCTTGTGTTCTTCGGCAGTATCCCCAAATACATGATACCGATACTGAAAGCGTTGGAGATGAATGTTCAGGCATATGCGCCGACGAAGACGGTGGAGTTCCTTGCCGACTACGGGTGCGGCAAATGCGACACCCTCGAGGAGTTGCTGAAGACGTCGGACTTCATATCCATGCACACGCCGCTGATTCCCGATGTAACCTATCACATGATGGGAGAGGAACAATTCCGCATGATGAAAGACAGCGCGTATTTCATCAACACGGCCCGCGGCGGCGTGGTGGATGAACCCGCTCTCGTGAAGGCGCTCCGCGAGGGTTGGATCAAAGGCGCCGCGGTAGATGTCATCGAGGACGAGGCCAACGAGAAGAGCGACCTGTTCGAGATAGACAACTGCATCATCACGCCTCACGCGGCGTTCGTTTCAGAAGATTCTTTCGCTCAGGCGAGGGTAATGGCTCTGAACAATCTTAAGATGCGGTTACACGACAACGTCATACCGGAGAACTTGGTCAACAAGGCTGTGGCGGAGAAGTTGGGACTTTGACGTACTGAAAAGGATCGGGCCGCAACGTTCGATATCGAAGCGGCCCGGTCGATGTTCTATCGGTCATAATCGGAGAGAATCTGCTCTCCGTAGTGGTGTATATTTGTGGAGGGTATTCAAAATGAAACAAACAGCTATTTTCAATCAACAAACGCTCGGAGAGGTTCATGGCCCCTACGTGCAAGGTACGAAGTATCGTGATCTGTTCTTCACGACGCAGATAGCTACTCTCGCTAACGGCGACATCATCAGCGCCGATCCCTACGAGCAGACGCTGCAGACGCTGAAGAACGCGGAACTCGCACTCAAAGAAGTCGGAGGGACCCTGGCGGATGTTCTCACTTGCCGCATCTATCTCACGGACATGAACGACTACGGCGTCGTCAACAAGGCGTACAAAGAACTTATGCCCAGCGATCCGTTCCCGACGCGCGCCTGTGTACAGGTCGCCGGCATGATCCCTGAAGTTAAAGTCGAGATGGAATTCATCGCCAGCGTTCCCGAGTAACAGCGCTTGGATCTATCAACTTTGTTACAGAGAAAGGGTGTCAAGTTATGAATATGAGAATTAAGGATCATGTGATTCTCGGTGAAGAGGCGGATGCGCCGATGATTGAGATCACCTTTGACGGAAAACCCATTAAAGCAAAAGAAGGTGAGCCCATCCTCGCGGCGCTGCTCTCGGAAGGGGTCATCATAAGCCGCTATACGGTGAATAAAAAAGAGCCGCGCGGATTGTTTTGCGGCATCGGGCAATGCACAGATTGCGCGATGATCGTCAACGGTCAGGCTAATGTCAGAACCTGCATCACTCCTGTTGAAAGAGGCATGGTCGTGGAGACGCAGTATGGGATTGGAGGCAAAGACGATGATTGACAAGAATATTGTCGTAATCGGCGCCGGGCCAGCGGGTCTCGGAGCCGCTATTGAGGCCGCGAAACATGGCGTCAAGGACGTACTCGTCATTGATATCAACATGAAGGCGGGGGGTCAGTTATTTAAGCAGATACACAAATTTTTCGGATCGGCGGCCCACCGGGCCGGCGTTCGCGGCATCGCTATCTGTGAGGACATGCTCACGGAAGCCGCCGGGTTGGGGGTCGAAATATGGCTGAACAGCACGGCGCTCGGCATCTTTGACGACAAGGTCGTCCAGATCGAGAAAAAGGTGAACAATATTCCGGAGATAGTGAACGTGAAAGCTCAGAAGATCATTATCTCGACAGGCGCTTCCGAGAACGCCATCC
>JAISZM010000144.1 GCA_031269205.1 Eubacteriales Family XIII. Incertae Sedis bacterium
GGGCGGCCTTGACGCGGATGGCGCGGGCGGATCTCTCACGGACGGCTCGACCGATCCTCTCGCGGAAAGCGCGGACGGCGAACCCTTTCGCCCGAGATACGTCGTATACGGCGAGAAGAGCTTGCGATTGCCAGCGGAGCACGCGGGTTGCGTCGTCAGGGTACGCGTCATCGACGTATTCGGCAACGTCGTTATGCGGGATGCGGCGACGCCGGGCGAGGCCGAGGTGATATAAGTGGCTTGCGCGTACAAACATGAAGAGAATGTCGCCGCAACGGCTTTCTCCGACAAGATGAGCGCCGCGCGAAGATGAGGAAGATACTCGTTTCGGAATGTCTGTACGGTGGCCGCCCCGTCCGTTATGACGGAGCCGAAATTCCGTGCCGCGACTCGCTCTTTCTAAAGTGGAAGGCCGAGGGTCGTCTCGTGCCCGTCTGTCCCGAGGTTCTTGGAGGACTGCCCGTCCCGCGCCCCGAGGCGCAACGCGCGGGAGGCGGGGTGTTCACGAAGGACGGCGAGGACGTGACGGCGGCCTTCGAAAAGGGCGCGGAGAAAGCACTGCGCCTCGCTCGCGAGTCGGACGCGGCCTTCGCCATCCTGAAGGAAGGCAGTCCGTCCTGCGGCGTCGCCACCGTTCATGACGGCGCGTTCACGGGCGGAAAAATCCCCGGCCGCGGGCTGACCGCGGAACGCCTTGTCGCCGCGGGCTGCGAGGTCTTTTCGGAAAAAGAGATAAGCCCGGCAGCCGCCCTGCTCGAATCCCTCGAAAACAAACAGTCAGGTTGAGCGAAAGATAGGTCTGCGCGTTTCGGGCGTGAGTGCGAGTGGAAACGGGCATACGATGAACGAGCGCCGTATGGACGAAGCGCAACCACGCGGCCGCTACGACGAAAGTATATCGGTCAAAAAATCCAGGTCGGTTATCTTCGTGTCGGTCATCTCGAGCGCCGGCTCGAGGTCGAACGCCCTGATCTCGCCGCCCACGATGCCCACGGCCTTGCCGTGCACATCGCCTTTCAGCAAGCGCACGGACTCGTGTCCGAGGCGGCTCGCGATCAACCTGTCCGCCGCCGTCGGCGCGCCGCCGCGCTGTATATACCCGAGTATGACCATCTTCACGTCGAGTCCTGTGCGCTCGGCTATCTCGCGTTTCAGGGCGTCGGTCGAGATGCTGAAGCCCTCGGCTTTAAGGATGATGCTCGACATCTTGCCCTTGTTCCTGTTCTCGATGAGTATCCGGCAGATGTCGTTCATATCCGTTTCGCGCTCCGGGATGAGCACGATCTCCGCGCCGCCCGTGATTCCCGCGTAGACGGCGATGTCGCCGCAGTTCGCGCCCATGACCTCGATGATGGTTGTGCGGTCGTGGCTCGCCGACGTATCCCTCACGTTGCCTATGGCAGAAAGTACCGTGTTGACCGCTGTGTCGAAGCCTATCGCGAAGTCAGTGAACGGAAGATCGTTGTCTATCGTACCCGGCAGCCCGATCACCTTCACCCCCGCCTTCATCAGGTCGATGGCGCCGCGCAGAGAACCGTTCCCGCCGATCACGACAAGTCCCTCTATTTGAAAACTCTCAAGCATGTTCAGCGCCATCTTGAAGCCCTCATCCGTCCGGAATTTTTCACTTCGCGCCGTCTTCAGTATGGTGCCGCCGCGCTGGATGACGTCGCTGACACTGCGCCTGTTCAGCTGCGCAATCTCGCCCGCGATCAGCCCCTCGTACCCGCGCTCGACGCCGAACACATCCATGCCCTCGTAGATGGCGCTCCGCACGATCGCTCTGATCGTCGCGTTCATGCCCGGACTGTCGCCTCCGCTCGTAAGTACCGCAATTCTCTTCATCGTTTCCTCCATTCCGCAGGTGACTATTCAGTCGCCACGCCATTTTTGTCCATCTCGGAACCTGATGACGATTGTGGCTTCCTCACGTACCCTAAAGTACGCTCCGGTGAGCCAACGCTTTGTATTAGACTCGGCTACGCCTCGCAGCTCTCGCCCTCAGAACCCGATCTGAACAAAACTAGCGCGGCAACTGAATAGTTTCGATTTAACCACTGAACAGTCACTTCCGCCGCCGCACCGCAATGCAAATTGGCGTTTCCTTTTCATGAAAAACAGTATATCATGTTTATATCCCCCGAAAAGTGGGCATAAGATAAACAGAGGGTCAATATAAGGTAAAATTGGCGGAACGGCAGAACAATGCGGTTGCATTCATGTTAAAGTAACAAGAGCAATGTCTGAAGCCGCTCCGCCGCTTGTGTGAAAGGAAGGGAAGAGAAAATGATCAGGTACATAGACCACACGAAGATGGGAAGAGGGATACACAGTTGGCTTGACAGTCACTTTCATTTCTCGTTTGCCGACTACTACAACCCGGACAATATCAACTTCGGCGCGCTGAGGGTCGTCAATGACGACCTCGTGAAGCCGGGCACCGGCTTCGATGTACATCCCCACGATAACATGGAGATCATCTCCTACGTAGTCGACGGCGAGCTGACGCACGGCGATAGCATGGGCAACAAGCAGACCTTGACGCGCGGACAGGTGCAGTACATGAGCGCCGGCACGGGCGTGTGGCACAGCGAGCACAACATCGGCAAGGACATGCTGCGCTTCCTGCAGATATGGATCATTCCGGACGGCCAGGGCTACAAGCCGAATTACGGCGATTATCGTTTCAAATTCGAGGATAGAATAGGGCGCTGGCTCCCCATAGCGACGTGGGCGAAAGCCGGAAACAGCGAGTTTCCCATCAAGATACACCAGGACGTGAACGTGTACGCGAGCGTCGTCAAGGCCGGCGAAAGTCTCGATTTCGTCGTAGACGAGGGTCGGCAGGCTTACCTGATCCTCATAGAGGGCGAGGCCGAGGTCGGAGGAGCGCTGCTGAAGGCGCGCGACGCTGTGGAGATAACGGAGGAAAACGTGACGGTAAAGGCCGCGGAGGACGCCCACGTCCTCGTCTTAGAGATGGCGAAGGCGTAGTTATAATTGAACGCGCTCATCGCCTTTCTCATGTCGATGCTCCCCGTGGTCGAACTGCGGGGCGGGCTGGTGTTCGCATCCGCGAGCGGCGTCCCGTTCTGGGAGGCCTTCATCCTGTGCTGTGTCGGTAACATCCTGCCCATACCGTTCATCCTGCTCTTTCTGCGCAAAATATTCAGGTTGCTCGAAAGAAACAGGCATACGGCGAAGCTCATAACGTGGATTGAGGACAAGGCGAAGAGGGCGGAAAAAAAGATCGGTAAGTACGAACTGCTTGGGTTGTTCCTGTTCGTAGCCATACCCCTGCCCGGTACGGGAGCGTGGACAGGAGCGCTCATAGCGACCGTGTTCGATATGCGCATGAAAAGGGTCCTGCCTGCGATAGCTGCGGGAGTCGTCACGGCCGGGGTCGTCATGTCCGTCGTGTCCTATCTCATACCCGGCTTGTTTTTTCACCTTTCGAGGTAATAACAGGAACGATGAGCCGGGCCGTTCCACTGCCAGCCCGACAATCTCCGACTGCCGGGGGTTCGACGGCCAACTGTTTTTGGAATATTCCGTGTATTGCCCGGCGCATTGTTTTCCGTTGAAAAACGCCGTGGGCGCGGGTAATATAGTCAGTAGGCGGAGCAATAAAGCAGCAGAATGTTTTTACGGGCGATGGTCTGTAAAACCATCAAGTATTAGGAGGTCAAGATGGAAATTAATTATGAAGAATATGTCGCCGGTTTGGTTGCTAAGGGAAGGAACGCGCAGAAGGTGATCGACGGCTATTCGCAGGAGCGCGTCGACGAACTCTGCGAGGCGATAGCCTATGCGCTGACCGTGCCGGAAACGGCGCTGAAGTTCGGCGAAATGCTCGTGGCCGAGTCCGGCATGGGCGTGGCGAAGGACAAGCAGCTCAAGATGTACAGCAAGGTGAAGGGTTCGTGGGCGCAGATGAAGGGCAAGATCTCC
>JAISZM010000146.1 GCA_031269205.1 Eubacteriales Family XIII. Incertae Sedis bacterium
CTCCGTGCGGGACGTCACGATCATGGGCTGTTTCTCGCATGCCCGCCGCGTGTATGTCGATGCGCTCAAAGCATTGCCGAAAGAAGCGGAGAAATCGCGCGCGCTTTCCTCTGCGGGCATTGCGTACATCGACAGGCTGTTCGAACTTGAGAGGGAATACGAGGGCATGACACCCGGTGAGCGGCACGCCGCAAGAACTGGCTGTTTCCCAAAACGCCGAACGGCGCGAAGGCGAGTGCGACAATCTACAGCATCATCGAAACCGCAAAAGTGAACGGTCTTGTCCCGTTCTTCTATCTGAAATTCCTGCTCAAGCGTCTGCCGAACATTCTTGCGGGCGACGCCGATGCACTTGACGCGCTCATGCCGTGGTCGGACGCTCTGCCGGACGACGTGAAAAATCTCGCAATATCTGATTGATACAAGATGTAATTGCTTTTACGCTTACCTCTTATCCTTTATCTACGAGTCCGCCTTTATTGTATACTATACAAATAGCGAAAAGTGAGAGATAATAATGTAATGCAATTACATCTGGCATATCCTTGTGGAGGGCGGAGCGTTTCTGCATGAAGAATACGAAGTATCAAGAGGCAGGCCATGAGGAACATCCACAAAAGAAATTATGAAAAAAGATAAACTGATATCTGTCGTCATCCCCATATATAATTCCGCGGCGAGGATAGAAAGATGCCTGGACACCGTACTCGCTCAACGATACGACAACCTTGAGATACTCTGCGTGGACGACGGTTCGACAGACGATACTCCCGATATCCTCAAGCGTTACGAAGCGCGAGACAGGCGCGTCAAAATCATAACGCAACGGAACGCGGGAGCGGGCGCCGCGCGCAACGCGGGACTCCGGGCGTGCCGGGGCGACTACGTCTCATTCCTCGATTCCGATGATTTTTTTGAGCGGGATATGTACGCCAAGATGATGGGAGCTGCGACGAAGCGCGACGCCGATATCTGCGTGTGCTTCTCGGATCTCTACAACGTCGAAGTCGATTATTATTTCCCTTCAAGATCCTCGGTGAGAACCGCCTATCTGCCGGACAAGGAAGTTTTCTCCGCTGACGACATTCCCGACCACATCTTCAACGTGTTCAACGCGTACCCGTGGAACAAACTCTTCAAGGCCGATTTTGTAAAGAATACCGGTATCCTCTTTCAGGAGATAGAGAATTCCAACGACATGTTTTTTGTGTATATGCTGTTGGCCCTGGCGGATCGCATCACGATGACGCCTGGTATCCTCGTCCACAAAACGATGAACAATGAAGGCTCCCTCTCGGAATCCGTGAACAAAAACTATCGGTGTTCTTATCTGGCTTTGTCTGAGATCAAAAGAGAACTTGAGGCGCGAAGCCTCTACAACAGGCATAAGCGAAGTTTTGTGAATTGCGCGGCCAACAACATCTTGTTCAATATCAACGTCGTCGGAGGCGATAGCAAAAAAGCGTATTTTCACGCGCTCAAGGAAAGCTGGTTCGAAGAATTTGAAATACTCGGTCATCCCGACGACTATTATCACGGCGACACCAGGATAGAAGAACTGCGCGTGATCGCAGCAAACACCTTTGAGGAATACCTCATGTATCTGGTGCGTAAGTTCAAGAAATTGTATCAGGACTATCCGTTGCGTCTTGCTGTCATCATGCGTACCTTCCAAAAGATATCCCGCCTGACGCCTCTGACGGCGAAGCTCTACCGGAGAGTAGAGTCAAGAGCCAAGGAATCATGACACGTAAAGACACCGGGGGCTTCACGCCGCAAAACGGCGGAACGGAAGATGCTATGACTCATGAAAAATCTCAAAGGCCCTATGCAAAATGAGCGGACGCAGCGGATCGAAAAAACGCGTCATGTTCATAGCGAGCACAGGCGGCCATCTGAGCGAACTGCTCCGCCTGTCGCCTCTCTTCGAAAGCTACGATTTTTCCGTGGTCACGGAAAAGACCGACAGCGACTTCGGGCGTATGCGAGAGAGGTATGGGGATCGCGCGGCCTTCCTCATCTTCGGCACGAGGGAGCGACCGTTCGCGTATCCGTTCAAGCTCTTCCTGAACTGCTGGATCAGTCTGGCCCTTTTTATCAAATTCCGGCCCCGCTACATCGTGACCACCGGCGCGCACACCGCCGGACCGATGTGCCTGATCGGCAAAGCGCTCGGGGCTAAGATCGTCTTCATCGAGAGCTTCGCAAACATCAATTCTCCCTCAGTCACAGGCAAGGCGGTCTACAAATTCGCCGACCTCTTCATCGTCCAGTGGGAGAGTATGCTCAGGTTCTATCCTAAGGCGCGGTATTTCGGAGGGTTGCTCTGATGATACTTGTGCTGCTCGGAACACAGGACAGGCAATTCACGCGGCTGCTCGACGCGGTCGCCGCTTGGGCTGACGCGGCGGCCCATACAGGCGCGGAAATCGGTGTCAGAAACGGAGAGGCCGAGGATATAGTGGTGCAGTCGGGGTATACCGACTACTCCCACCCTCTCATGAAGATCATCCCTTTCATAGACCGGGGCGACTACGCCACACTGATCAGCCGCGCGGATATCATCATTACACACGGCGGCGCCTCGTCCATCATCAGCGGCGTAGAGGCGGGCAAGCCCGTCGTCGCGGCCGCGAGACTCGCCGAATACGGGGAACATCAAAACGACCATCAGATCCAGCTCGTGGACGAATTTGAGAAGAGGGGGCATATCATAGCGCTCAGGGAGATGGACGGTCTGCCTGCGCTCATCGAAAGAGCGCGAGGGTTCAAGCCGCAACCTTACAAAAGTTCACGCGACGCGATAGCGCGCGCAGTCGCGGAGTTCATAGACGCGGGATAAAGGGGAGGATCGATGAAACGTAGAATGCTCGCTGACGGCAGAGATACGAGGCCTGAGCCGCCGCAAGGGAATCGAATCCGATGACCGACGACACGCGTGAAAAAGGTATCGTCAATATCCCGGCGCGAAACATCAGCGCGGTTATCTTCGACATGGACGGGCTGATGTACGATACGGAGAGTCTGCTGCGCGAGGAGTGGAAAAACGTCGCGGCGCGCCACGGCATAGACATCCCCGACAGCCTCATCGCCCTCACGATGGGGTATACCTGCTCCGAGGTTAGGACTCTCTTTCAGAAACATTTTGACAGGATGGGCGTGCGGGCCGACGCCACAGCGCTGCACCGGGAGCGCAACGCGCTGATGCTCGAAAGGATCGAGCGGGAAGGCGCGCCTGTCAAGCCCGGGCTGTACGAACTCTTGGATCACCTCCGCGAAAAGGGCCTGCGCGCGGCCGTGGCTTCCG
>JAISZM010000150.1 GCA_031269205.1 Eubacteriales Family XIII. Incertae Sedis bacterium
TCGATATTGTCCGTCACGTACGGCGTCATGATATATCAGGAGCAGGTCATGGAGATAGTGCGCGAACTCGCGGGCTACAGTTACGGCCGCAGCGATCTCGTGCGCCGCGCCATGTCGAAAAAGAAGGAAGACGTCATGCGGAGGGAGCGCGACTGCTTCATCAACGGCGTGACGGAGGACGGCGTCAAGACGGTGCCGGGCTGCGTGGCGAACGGCATCTCCGCCACCGTCGCAAACGAGGTCTTCGACCAGATGCTCAAGTTCGCCAAGTATGCGTTCAACAAGAGTCACGCCGCCGCGTACGCGGTGATCGCCTATCAGACGGCATGGCTGAAGACCTATTATCCCACGGAGTTCATGGCCGCTCTCATGACGAGCGTCATGGGCAAGGACATCAGCCAGATCGGGGTCTTCGTGCGCAACAGCGAGGAGATGGGCATCGAGGTATTGCCGCCTGACATACTGGAGAGCGGCATGAAGTTTACGGCAATGGACGGCAAAATCCGTTACGGTCTGCTCTGCGTGAAAAATGTCGGAGTATCCGCCGTGGAGTCCATCATCAAATCGCGCGAGGAAGCGGCGGCGGTGGGCCGCCCGTGGCGCAGCCTGGCGGACATGATCAAGTCCGTGGATCTGTATACGATGAGCAGAAAAACCCTGGACAGCCTTATCAAAGCTGGCGCTTTCGATCGGTTTGAGACCAATCGCGCGAAATACGTGGCTATATTCGACATGTTGACGGAGCGCGTGAAGAGGGAACACGAGAAAGTCGGCCATGACCAGCTCACGCTGTTCGGCGGCGAGTCGGCGGAGGTGATGAAAGACGCGGATATAGATATAAAACCGCCCGATGTGAGCGACTTCACGAAGCAGGAAAAGATGAACATGGAGAAGGAGATACTCGGCATCTATCTGTCGGGTCATCCTCTTGACGAATACTCGGACGTCGTAGAGCGCATCGCCGCCGACGAAAGCTCCTACGTTTCCGGCAAAGCCTTCGTGAGCGTGGATGGCGGCTCGGACGGCGCCTCGAACGACGACGACGCGGATGTGCAGAGCGGCGAGTACGCGGACATTGGCCTGCGGGACGGTATGCCCATATGCTTCGTCGGCGTCCTATCTGGCAAACAGACGAATTTCACGAAGAAAGGCGACCTCTACGCGCGGGCGCGCATAGAGGATTGCTATGGTTCAGCCGACATACTCGTATGGCCCGAGTCGCTCGAAAAGGCGGGCGGCGCCGTCGAAAATGACAAGATCGTGATACTGCGCGGCAAGACTCAGCTGAAAGAGGACGCCGAGCCCACGATTCTCGTCTCCAAAGTCACACCGATAGACGTGGCCAAAAAATGGTACGCTTCGCGCCGTCGTGAATTATCCCTATAATTTCATAGCGGGTATATTGTATAATAAAATCATGACTGAAGAGAAAGAGAGAGAGAAGACAGCGCCCGCGCGTGTGCGGGACGAGGTAAGCGAAGCCGACAGTGCCGGGGACGACGCCGGGAGCGCCGTCGCCGACGACTCGTTCGCGGAGATCATAGGATCCGGCAGGGCGTACAAGATCATCTTATCGGTAATCGTGCTTGCCGTCGCTTTCATCACCTTCTGGTTCATGATGGAGCTCGTCATCCTCACGTTCATCCTCACGTTCGTCTTCTACCATTTTCAAAAGAAGGTGGAGAAGGGGTTCGCGAAAGTCCGTATTCTGAGGCGCGCGCCTCATTGGCTTACTCTCATCATCGTATATCTTGCGGGACTCACCGTCGTCGTCATATTCGCGTGGGGTTTTACTACCATCATCATCGGCCAGGCGAACGAGATAGGGCAAACGCTGAAAGGCTTCGATATAAACAGTGTGACAGACGTGCTGGATCCGCAGTTTGTGACGCTGCTGAACGATCTGGATGTCAGCCAGTACATCAACAAAGCCATCGACGGCCTCGGCACGATGCTGCTCG
Organism: Eubacteriales Family XIII. Incertae Sedis bacterium; assembly: GCA_031269205.1. Classification (GTDB taxonomy): domain Bacteria; phylum Bacillota; class Clostridia; order Peptostreptococcales; family Anaerovoracaceae; genus JAIRPC01. The sequence continues at coordinate 1,962 of JAISZM010000150.1, forward strand.
ACTTTCTCCAGGGCGCGGGCAGCATTATGTTGCACTTCGGTATGGCCATCGTCATATCGCTCCTCTTCCTTCTTGAGCGCGAAAACGTAAAACGCTTCGGGGCGAAGGTATCGGAGAGCCGCATCGGATTCATCTACGACTATTTCATCGATTTCGGCGGCAGCTTCTGCCGCACCTTCGGTAAAGTCATGAAGGTTCAGGTGACGATAGCGCTCGTGAACTGTCTGCTTTCCTCAGTTTTTCTCCATCTGTTCGGTATGCCGAACGTGCTCGGACTCGGCGCGCTGATCTTCGTTCTCGGACTCATCCCCGTGGCGGGCGTTCTCATTTCGATCATTCCGCTCGCCATCATCGCCTTCAACACGGGCGGCGTCGTCATGGTGTTGGAGATACTCATCATGGTGGCCGTGCTGCACGCGGTAGAGGCGTACGTGCTGAACCCGAAGCTCATGGCGCACAGGACGGCCTTGCCCGTCAGCTTCGTGTTCGTGATACTGCTCGTCGCGGAACGGTATCTCGGCTTATGGGGTCTTCTCATCGGTGTGCCGTTGTTCATATTTATCGCGACGGTTTTCCGTGTGGACTATGAGGATGCCTGCAAGCAGCCTCCGTCCAAAATAGCGCAGTCGATAAGACGCTTTTGGAAGGCGAGGGCGGAAGACAGGGCGAAGGCGGGAGGCAAGTCTTAAAGCATGTTTGGAAGCACTAAAAACGGCGGGAAATATTTCGAGGCGTTCAGGGAGATGTGCGGCTACCGTGCCGACGCGGCCGCTGCCAGAGAGAGCGTCATGATGAAAAATGCGTGAGTTTGTGCTGGCCGTCGCTACGGGCAACCCAAACAAAGTGGGGGAGATACAGGCCGTTCTCGGGTCGCTCGGCGTACGCGTGCTGACGGCGACCGAAGCGGGAGCGCCCGAGGATTTTGCGCCCGTGGAGAACGGGGCGACGTTCGAGGAGAACTCCCGCGTCAAGGCCATGGCGCTCGCAAAGGCGCTGTCGCAAAAGGCGCACGTGGACGACGCCTACGGAGCCGGAGACGCGGGGGGCGATAGGGCCGTCGTGATCGACGGCGTCATAGCCGACGATTCGGGACTCTGCGTGGACGCGCTCAACGGGGCGCCGGGGGTGTGTTCCGCTCGGTTCGCGGATGCGCCGACCGACGAGCGGAACACGGCGAAGCTGCTCGGTCTGCTCGACGGCGTATCTCGCGCGGAACGCGCGGCGCGCTTCGTCTGCGTCGTCACCCTGGTGGCGCGCGCGGAGGACGGGTCGTGGACGGACGGCGCGCGTGAGATCGTCTGCAGGGGCGAGTGCGAAGGCCGCATAGCTTTTGAGCCGCGCGGGGAGTCCGGCTTCGGTTATGATCCGGTATTCATCCCGCTGACGGAAGAGGCGGGGAAAGACGTGAGCGGCGCGAACCGGGAAGGCGCCGCGAACGAGGAAGGTCGCGCGGCGCGCACCTTCGCTGAGATGACGCCCGAGGAGAAAAACGCGATCAGCCACAGAGCGCTAGCGCTCGCGCAACTGTACGAAAAGATGGCGGGAATGAGGAAAGATGACGACGAGTAGAGAAAAACTGAACGAATGGCTCGAGATACCAAATCTTGCGCCGGACATGAGAGAAGAACTTGAATCCCTGCGGGCGAGGCGCGACGAGGGGGATGAGGACGCGGCCGCCGAGATAGAGGATCGTTTCTACCGCGACCTCGAGTTCGGCACGGCGGGTCTGCGCGGCGTACTCGGCGCTGGAACGAATCGCATGAACACGTTGATAGTCAGGAGGACGACCCAAGGTTACGCGGAGCATATCCTGGGTGGAGCCGCCGCGAAAGGGAAGACGAGGCCGCGCGCGGCCATCGCTTTCGACAACAGAAGGAACAGCGACCTTTTCGCCTTTGAGGCGGCGTGCGTATTCGTCGCGAACGGCATAGAAACGTATCTCTACGGAGGGCTGTCTTCAACGCCCATGCTCTCATGGACCGTGCGCGAACTCGCGTGCGACGGCGGAGTCGTCGTGACCGCAAGTCACAACCCGAAGCAGTATAACGGGTACAAGATATACGATCCATCGGGGTGTCAGTGCCTCGACGCGGCGGCGAGAGACGTCGCGGATCGCATCGCGGCCGTCGCTGTGGCGGACGGAGCGAAGACCGTAGCGGACAAATACGCAGGAGCGCTCGCGGAGCGCGTCGCCGCCGCGGCCGCTGCCGAGGAACTTTTGAACATCATCCCGGACGACTTCGAGACGAGGTTCGTGGATCGGGTGCGTGAGGCGACCTCGCTCAGAAGCGGCACCGCGTCAGGACTCAGCGTCGTGTACACGCCGCTGAACGGCACGGGCAGCGTTCCCGTCAGGAAGGCGCTGTCGGATATCGGCGTCGGCAAGGTGGAGACGGTTCCCGAGCAGCAAGACCCCGATCCGGATTTCACGACTTGCCCTGAACCGAACCCCGAGAAGGAGAAGGCGCTGAAGCTCGGTCTCGAGCTGTGCCGCAGACGCAGAGACGAGGGCGACGCTCCCGACCTCCTGATCGGAACGGATCCCGACTGCGACAGGGTCGGATGCGCCGTGTACGACGGCGCCGACTACGTCAGACTGACAGGGAATCAGGTCGGCGTCCTCCTCTTCGATTACATCGCGGAAACGCGGGCGGAGGAAGACATCATGCCCGAACGCCCCTCGATGATCACGACCATCGTTTCGACCCCGCTCACGTTCGCCATCGCGGACAGGTTCGGCGTACGCGCCGAAAATACGCTGACGGGGTTCAAGTACATCGGCGACAGGATCAACCGCATGGAGGCGGTCGGTGAGGAGAGCGGCTTCATCTTCGGATTTGAGGAGAGCTGCGGCTACTGCGCCCACACGCTCGTCCGCGACAAGGACGGCGTCGGCACATCCCTGCTGCTCTGCGAGATGGCGGGGTATTACAAAGGACTCGGGAAAACGCTGCTCGACAGGCTTGCGGAGATATACGAACGGTACGGTTGCTACATCGACTCCGTCGACGAGTTCGTGCGCCCGGGCAAGTCGGGCATGGACGAGATACAGGCCGCCATGACCAGAGCGCGCGCCGTCAGCCCCGGCGTCCACGGGATCGCGGGCGTGAAGGACTACCTGCCCGGCGAGACACTGCCGAGTTCGAACGTCATACAGTACGACATCGCGGGCGGCGGCAGGATCATGCTGCGCCCCTCTGGTACGGAGCCTAAGTTGAAGGTATATTACTCGGCGCGCGGAGATTCAGACGCCGACGCGGAGCGCTCGCTCGAGGCGCTGAAAAGGACGGTGGCCGAAATGGGTATAGAGTCATGAGGTATCTTATAGTCGTGCCGGATGGCGCCGCGGACAGGCCGGGCGGTCCGTTCGGAGAGCGGACGGCGCTCGAACTTGCCGACATGCCGCGCACGGACGACCTCGCGCGCCGCGGCAAGGTCGGAGACGTGCAGACGATACCCTTCGGAATAAAGCCGGGCAGCGACGCGGCGAATCTCGCCGTCATAGGCTACGACCCCGCGAAGGATCTGACGGGCAGATCACCCCTCGAGGCCGTCAGCATGGGCATCGATATGGCGGATACGGACGTTTCGTTCCGCGCCAACCTCGTGACCCTCACGGCGCGGGACGGCGGCGCGCCCTCACTCGATATACCCTTTGAGGAACTCGTTATCACCGATCACGCCGCGGGCGACATCTCGTCGGAGGACGGCCGCAGACTCATAGAATATGTGGATGAGACCATAGGCTCCAGCGACCCCGCGAACGAAGGCAGGGCGCGCTTTTATCCCGGGATAAGTTACCGGCACGCGTTCATCGTGAAGGACGGCGCGCCGACGGAATCCGGTATAGGAGATGTCGTGAACGAGTCTCCGGGCTACGATCTGACGCCACCGCACGACGTGCTCGATCGACCGATAGGTCCGAACCTGCCGAGCGACGAGGGTACCGAATTCATCCTGAATATGATGAAGAGGAGTTTCGCGCTGCTCACCGATCACCCCGTCAACGCCGCGCGCCGCGCCGCCGGCGCTCATACGGCCGACGCCGTATGGATATGGGGTCAGGGCCGCCGGCCCGAACTCGCGACGATCACGGAGAAGTACGGCGTCAAAGGGACGGTCGTCGCGGCGGTAGACCTGATCAAGGGGATAGGGCTGTGCGCCGGACTGGACGCGCCGGAGGTCAAGGGCGCCACGGGTACGCTCGATACGGACTTCGGCGCGAAAGCCCGCGCCGCGATAGACGCGTACGAGGGCGGAGACGACTTCGTGTTCATTCACGTCGAGGCGCCCGACGAGTGTTCCCATCAGGGCGACGCGGAGGGTAAGGTGCGCTCTCTCAGCCTCATAGACGCCGAGGTGATCGCTCCGGTCGCGGACTGGCTCGAGGCCAACCGGGGGAAGACGGGAGAGGAATACCGCATACTCGTGGTGCCGGATCACCGGACGCCGCTCTCCATCAGGACGCACAGTTCCGAGCCTGTTCCCTTCGTCTTCTACGACAGCGCGGATCAGGGCGACGACGCGACGCACGCTTTCACGGAAAGGTCGGGCAGAGCCGGCGTCAGATTCAGCTCGGGCGCGAAACTCGCCGATCGTTTCTTCGGAGGAGGTATTCAGGATTGAGAGAACAACTCGTGAGTTCCTTCGGTAAAAGAGCCGGAGTGATAATCATGCTGGTGGCCGTAGCGCTCATGTTTGCGGGCGCCTTCACGCATGTCTACGCGGAAAAAGAAGGGACGGCCGATACCGACAAGTATGCGGAACCCCCGAAGATCAAAGCGAAGTCGGCCATACTCATAGACGCTAAGACAGGCGACGTGCTGTACAGTAAAAAGGCCGACGCCAAGCGTGAGCCGGCGAGCTGTACGAAGATACTGACCGCCCTGCTCGCGATAGAGAATCTCGATCCCGAGGAGATCATCACGGTGACGGAGGAATCCTACGGCGTCGAAGGATCGAGCGTCGGACTCGTTCCCGACGAACAGATAAAGGCGGACGACCTGCTCTACGCGACGCTTCTCGAGTCGGGCAACGACGCGGCTACGGCCCTCGCCGTCGGCATTGACGGAAGCGTGGGAAAGTTCGCGCAACGCATGAACGAGCGCGTGGAACAGATGGGACTCACGCAGTCCCACTTCACAAACCCGCACGGGTTGCCCGACCCTGAACACTATACGACGGCGCGCAACCTCGCGCACATAGCGCGCGAAGCGATGCAAAACGAAAGGTTTCGCAAGTACGTGAGCACGTATGAGTACACGATGCCGAAGACGAACATTCAGCCGAAGCGGATCCTGCACAACTCGAACCGTATGCTTTACGACGAGACCAGATCGGTCTCCGTGTACGGAGAGAAGGTCTCCGTCAAGTATCCCGGCATCACGGGCATCAAGACGGGATACACGATCGCCGCGGGAAGCTGTCTCGTATCGGGAATCAGCAGGGACGGCTTGGAATTGATATCGGTGATTCTCAAGAGCGAGGGAATGAACCAGTATTCGGACACGATAGGTCTGCTCGAATACGGTCTTCATAACTTCGAGGAAACCACGTTCCTGAAAAAGGGCGACGCCATGTTCGAGCGCCCTGTGGTGGACTCGGAAGACGCGAAGGTGAATATCGTGCTTGCGGAGGATCTCATGGCTACCGTCAACAGGAACGAGATATCATCTTTGTACGTGGACGGCGAGGTCACGGAAGCGACGACGGACGGCGCGCTTACCGCGCCGGTGCGGTCAGGCGATGTTCTCGGCAAGGCGTGGGTAAAAAAGACCGACGGACAGACGCTCGCGACGGTCGATCTGATCGCCGGAAATACCGTGGAGATTCCCGCGAGCAAAGGAATTATCCCTGTGGACGACGGGGTGGGAACCCTGTCCCTCGTGCTGAGGTTGGTTGGGCTGGCCTGCCTGATAGCTGTCGTGATCGTCGTCATCGCTATCATCAGGGCGTCGATTCACCGGCGCAGAAGGCGGCGCAACCGCATGTACGGCGCCAATTTAAACAACGCGGTCGACACCCGTGAAGTGCGGCGCATCAAAAATATCAACGGGACAGGCGGACGAAAGCGTTGAGGTTCTTTTAACTCTCATGATTGCCGATGATAGCATCGAAAAGATCAAGCGCCGCGCCGCGCGCGCGCGTGCGACGATAGCGCTCGCGGTATTTTGCGTGGCCGTCGTCTTTTCATCATGCGGGGCGCTTCCCTCCAGCGCGGGAGGCTCGTTCATGGACGGCGTCCCGGCGGACGACGAGGACTACGATTTCAGCGTGTTCTTCGGACACGCCGAGGATCCGATAACCATAGCTCGCATCGCGCTCCGCTACAAGGCCAAAACCGGCGTCTCCGTGCGGCCGATAATGACCGCCGCCGACGCCGCGGACGACCGCTCTCTCAGACGCTACCTGAACTCGTCCGACCCGCCCGCGGTCTTCGCGCTGTCAGCCGAGGCCGCGGACTCCGTGACCGCGTCGGGCGTCGGCTGGAGATTCCACGGACGCGGTTTTGCCGCGGACAGGCGCATACTCGCCGACCTCATCGGCGCGCCGGACGCTGCCGCCCCAGTCGTGGACGCGTTTGTCGAAGACCTGCGCCTCGCGGATTACGGCGAGTGGTCGGAGTTTCTGAACGGATTGAGTTCCTATATAAAGAAGGGAACGCCCGCCGCGTTTACTCTGAACGATAACGAGTACGCGTTTGCGGCCGCGAAGGGGAGATACTCATCGCGCCTGAACGGGATATTTGCCGTCAAAGGTTCGGATCCCGAATTCTTTGGCGCCGAATTGTTGGAAGCGGTCGCAGCTACGTCCGGCATCGCGCGACCCGAGTACCCGTCCGTTCAGGTCGCCTCTCCGCCCGAAGCGGACGCGGTTTTTCCTATCTTCGACGCCTACATCGAGACGCTGAACACCTACACGTCGAATGTGAGCGGACGCTACGCCCCTGGCGTAAGAGGTGAAGACTTCATCGACGCGGATATATACAGCCCGGAGTACACGGCGTCTGTATTCGCGGACTGCCGAGCCGTGTTCACGCCCTTCGACAGCGAGGATTACGCCGGGAACGATGGCGCCGACGCTACACAGACGGAACATCTGACGCTGATCCCTGTCAAGATTCCGTATGAGAAGCATTGGCTCAGCGGCTATGTCGGCGCGACGGAGGTGAACGCGTCCCTGCGGATCGACACGGAGTATTCGCTCTGCGTCAACGAGAACGCGCCTCTCGAAACGAGGGAAAAGGCGAAGAAATTCGTCGAGTGGCTTCTGGCGGACGAGGAATCGTCAGACGCCGTCCAGCTCTGCCTGACGGAATACCACGCGAAAGGAGCCGAACTTCCGCTGGCGCCCGAAGGGAACACCGAAACTTCGAGCGAGATGTCCGCGTTCGGCGAAGAGATATTTGAGGACGTGCTGGCGCCGATGACGACGGATCCCGATTGGCAGCCCGAGGAAATATACGCGTTCAGAGACGCGCTGACGGCTCAGTGGCGCGGTGTGTCTTGAGGAACGGCGCGCGATGTTTGACGTAGAGGAAAACCTGAAACAGCTTCCGTCGTCGCCCGGCGTGTATCTGCACAAAGACGCGGACGGGGAGGTAATCTACGTCGGCAAGGCTTCCTCGCTGAAGAACCGCGTGAGGCAGTATTTCCGCAAGAGCGGCCGCGACGAAAAGACGGCGGCCCTCGCCTCGCACATCTCCGAGTTCGAGTACATCGTCACGGATACGGAGGCGGAGGCGCTGTTGCTCGAAAACACGCTCATCAAACGTTATCGACCGCGGTACAACGTCATGCTCCGCGACGACAAGACCTACCCCTATCTCAAGATAACCCTGGGCGAGAAGTGGCCGCGCCTGTTGAAGACGAGGGTACTCGCGGCCGACGGCAGCAAGTATTTCGGTCCTTACGCGGATGTGGGCGCGGTCAACCGTATCATCGCTCTTCTGAACGACGTATACCGGCTCAAACGTTGTGCGCGCGACACGTTCCCGAAGGGGCATAGGCCGTGTCTGCATGGACACATCGACCGTTGTCGCCGCGTCTGCTCCTACACGGGGAAGGATAAAAGGGAGGAACGCGAGGCCCTGCACCAGGAGTATATGGCCGACATAGGCAGGATACTGTACTTCCTGAATGGCAGGAGTTCAGAGGTGGAGCGGTACATCACGGAGCGCATGAACGCGGCCGCGGAACGCATGGACTACGAGGAAGCCGCGCGGTGGCGCGACTATCTGGCGTCCGCGAAGGCGGTTACGGAGAAACAGCGCGTTGAACTGCTCTCGTCGGGCAGCATGGATGTCGTGCTCGCGTCCCCCGCGGGGACGAGCGGCGGCATATCCGGCATCACCGTATTCTTCGTGCGCGACGGCAAGCTCGTCGGGCGCGAACGACACTTGGTCGACTCGGGGGACGGCATGGCGTCCGCACCCGCGCCGGAAGTCTCCCCATCCGCCGCGTCCGCGCCGAAGGTCTCCCCATCGTTCGCGTCCGCGGCGAAACCCGCGCCGGAAGCTCCGCCGGGAATTCCGCCTGAGAGCGGCGCGTGGTCCAAGGCGGACGCCGTGGCCGCCTTCATCTCACAGCATTACGCGAACCAATCTTCTCCGCCGAAAGAGATCCTACTTGAGGAGCACATATCCGACGAACAGTTCATCGCGGAGGCGCTGTCGGAGAGCAGCGGCTACCGGGTGCGTATCCTCACGCCGCAACGCGGGGCAAAGAAGGAGTTGCTACGTCTGGCGCGGAACGACGTGGACGAGGCGGCGCCCCGCGATGAGCGGGGCGCCGAACCGGAGGCTAAGTGGCGGGTGCGTCTCCCCGGCCCACATTCCGAAAATTTAGGCGAACAGTCCC
>JAISZM010000025.1 GCA_031269205.1 Eubacteriales Family XIII. Incertae Sedis bacterium
TCCGCGCGTACAAGAAGATAGGCGGCGCCAAATACTACGGGCCATGGAGCGCCGCCAAGCTGAGCAAGAAAGTGAGGTAAGGCCGGGCAAAAGGGAAGCGGAGATCGCGGGTCAAGCCCGCCACATACAGGCGCCTTCAACAGCTATACCGGAGAATAACCCGCAACGCGTGTAGTTTCAACGCGTTGCGGGTTTTCGGTTTCGCGAGAAATTGTTGAGTGATTCAGGGATTTTACACATAAAGAGAAAGCGGTTATAGACGAGGAACTGTGGCGGATTGCACATTCCAGTTGCGCCAGTTCCGCTCGGAATATTCTCTCATATCGGTCGCCAGACTTTCCCGCTCGCGGAGCGCGGCGACCGCGCCTGAACGCACGGCGCGGTCAGGGGCGGTCTCCGCGAGGTCTTGCAGGTACGGTACGACCGCGTCCGACAGGTAGACCAGCGTCTGCGTGTCGACCGATTTCAGTACGCCCGCCTGGTATTGTTCCACGTTGTACTTGGCTATGAGTCCGTCCGTGTTCGCGAAGAACAGGCAGAGCACGAGCGCGGCAAAGGCCAGAGCTATGGGCTTGCCCGCGTTGAAGGGGCGTAGGTGCCAGACGACGACGACGGCGAACACGCAGAGCATGAGCAGCATGAACCACAGCGTGTAGACGCGGGATCGCGTCAGTCCGTACATGCCCACGTAGAGCAGCATCTTGCTCGCCGCCGTCAGTATGAGCAGTATGGTCATGGATGAAATCGCGGCGGTAAGCGCGCGCAACGATTTCGGATATTCGCCCGCCGCGCGCTTCGCGAATAGGTAGACGAATACTATGAGGAAGAGGTTGATCGCGGACACGCCGCAGAGTTCGAAGAACCCTCGCCTCGCGTACTCAGCGTAGGTGTAGGCGGAAGGAAGGTCGCCCGCGAAGGCCGAAAACAGATACGTCCCCATCGCGATAAAGAACAGGGCGTAAAGCGCGGTGAGTATGATGAGACAGGGCCTGATCGCGGCGAGAGGTATCTTTCGCGCGTGAGCGAGAGACTCGTCTGTTCCGGTCTTGGTCACGGAGTCCGTATATCTTCCTCGCGCGTTTCCGTAGGCGCTGCCGAAGAGGTAGCAGGCCACGGGAACGCCGACCAGGAGTTCGAGCAAATAGCGGCCTATCGTTTCGAGGTTCACCGCCTCGAAAAAACTCCCCATGACGTCCGCGAAACCCTTGTCCGCCGATATGAGCAGGGAGGTGACGCCGACTATGACGGGGATGGATACGAGCACGCCGACGAAGGCGTAGAGTCCGCGTCTGCTCCGACCTTCCCGCTTTGCGCTGTGCGCTATAGCCTTGAAGGCTCCCGGAAAATTCGCGAATGGCACGACGAATATCTGCGCGGCCGCGTCGGCCAGAAGGTAGCCCGACAGACGTTCCGTGACGCTCCGCCGGCACGTGTTCATGATCCAGACCAAGGACATCGCCAGTTCGAACAGAAGCAGCAGGAAGTAGATGTCGATGCTTTCATAGAGCGTGAACGGCAGCGCGCCCGCGAGCAGGACGACGAGCGCCGGAAGGCTGCGTCGGTTTTGCCGGAATCCGAGCGAATGCAGGTACACGCCCGTGACGACGGCGGCCACGACGAAAAACAGCGTCGTGCTGATTCCCGGGGAGTACCACCCCGGCGTCATGATCCAGTCCCAAAACAGCATTCCGAGCGCGAAGGCGAATGCGGCAAATACCATGTCCGCCTTCGCGAAGCTCCACGCGCGCCGCTCGGGATGGGCCGAGTGATACGGGTTTATCGCGCCCGGCATATTCATCGCGGGATTTGCGCCCGCCTCTCCCGCCGCGCTGAGCGCGGGATCTGTCGTCGTATCGTTCATGTCTCTTTCTCCTAACGTTTGCGCCGCGCCGTCTGCGTGGTTCTGATCGTATCCTTTAACAGTAGCCATATTATTTTATGTAATAACAATGTCGCGGGTCATTTCTCCTCGTGGCTCTATTCCTCTTGCCGGTCATTCTCATAGGAAAGTATGTCGCCCGGCTGGCAGTCGAGTTCACGGCAGATCGCTTCGAGCGTCGAGAAGCGTATCGCCTTCGCCTTGTTGTTCTTCAGTATCGAGAGGTTGGCGGGGGTGATGCCGATCCGCTCGGCCAAGCCGCCCGCGGATACCTTGCGCCTCGCCATCATCACGTCGATGTTTACGGTGATTCCCATAGTGCCCTCTATATCGTGTAGTCGTTCTCGGCCTTGATTTCGACGCCGGACTCGAGAACGTTCTTGATAACGCGAATGATGAGCCCCGCGAAGGCCGCGGCCGCCGCAATGAGCGCCAGTGCGAGGCTGCCGCTCGCGCCGACGACGAACACGACCGCCGCCGCGAAGCAGCACCATGAGATGACGCGCAGGTAACGCACATTGCGGCGGACAAACACCTCGCCCGAGCGTATCGCCACGAGCAGGGCGTTCGCGTGAAACAGGGCGATGAAGACAGGCGCGCAGACGGCGTAATAGACGGGCATGAGTTTGGCCACTACGGCGTCCTGTATGCGAAAGGCGGACTCGGAGAAGAATCCGCTGTCGACGAGATACGGCAAAAGAACCGCCACCGCCACCGCTAATACGATGACTATTCGAGTGCACACTATCGAAAGTATCACCGACCGTTTGTAATCCCACATAGACTCTATACCTCCTCGTATCAAGGGGAGCATATCATTCACCGGCCCGTTTGTCAACAAAATTATATCGAAAAACAATAAATTATTATCGATATTCAGGCGTGTGCCTCTGCCCTGCACCCGTTTTTTTGTTTGGCGCCTCTTATAGATATGTTATACTGCGTGTATGGAAGCCAAAAGAGAATTGTTTGAGGAACTTTACAGCGAATACGGCGTCGGGGTCAAGAGATTCATCTTCACTCAGGCGAGGCGCGATGCGGACGCGACAGACGACATCTTTCAGAATACGTGGGAGAACGTCTTTCGGTATCTTCATACGCTTCGCGAGAGAGGCACCGCTAAGTCGTGGCTGTACAGCATCGCGAAGAACGAGGCGACGAGGTACTACAGCCACAGGGACAAACGCGCGCCGAAGGAGTTTGCGAGCATCGACGCCGAGGAGGCGCCCGATCTCATAGACGAGGGCGCGGATACGTTTCCCGATGCGCTGGCCGACGCGGACCGCCTCGCGGGGTTGCTCGGCAGACTGACGGAACCGGAGCAACAACTCATGCTCCTACGTTACAGTTACGACATGAGTCTCGCAGAGATCGCCGGGCTTGTGGGCGTCAACTACAACACGGTCAAGTCGGTGACGCGCCGCGCGACCATCAAACTCAGAAAATTTGCGGAGGCTTTTGGGGACACGGAATAAGCGGAGGCTTTTGGGGATAGGGATAAGATGAAGGACGAGAAGTACATCAAGAACATAAACGGCGCGTACGGCTTCGATGATAAATTGGCTGCCGCGATGAAGAAGCTCGTTGAGGAGGAATCGCCGGCGTCGGATTTTTTCCGGGATTTTGACGCGAGCGTACCACCGGCGTCGGAGCTGTTCGACGCGTTCGGAAACGCGCCCGGGCGGGGCGGAAGCGACGCGGTAGAAGAAAACGCCGATAGAGAGAACGATAAGCGCGGTGAGAGTGCGCGCGGCGCGGCCGATACGGTCGACGACGCGGAGCGCCGACATCTGCGCCGCTCGAAAAGAATCAGATGGACCGTTTACTCGTCGCTCGCGGCGGTCGTCGCGATAGTGGTGCTTGTCGCGACGGTGTACACGCCCGGAGCGTTCGTGGGTTCGCCGGGTGGGGTCGAGATACAGGAAATGGTGGCGGAGGACTCCGCTGCGGGCGCGCACGCGGCTGCGGAAGAGGGCGTGACCGAGGTCGCGTCCGCGGAACTGCCTGTCCCGCAGGCGGAATACGAGGACATATACAACGCCTTGTCCGAAAACGAAGACTTCGGACTTGAGGATATGATAACGTACGCCAAGAAAAACAAAGAGGGAACGCGTGTCGGAGATTTGGCGCGTGACGGAGGAGGCGTGGAAACCTACACGGATTCCCCTGTGACGGACGACGCGGCGCCGGCTGACACGGGCGGCGCGGAACCCGCTGAGGCTCCGGCTGACACGGGCGGCGCGGAACCCGCTGAGGCGCCGGCTGACACGGGCGGCGCGGACGCCGTGGAAGAACAGGAACAGTATACTGAAGCCGAGGAAAACGCGGAGTCACCCGGGCTCCCCGCGGACGTGGGCGACAGCGAAACAGCACCCGAATACTCCGATACGAACGTGCAGACCGAAGGCGTGCAGGAGGCCGACATCGTCAAGACCGACGGCACGTATATCTACACCGTGAACGACCAAAACGTCTGTATCACAGAGGCGAAGGACGGACACCCCGAGGTCCTGTCGGAGATACCGCAGCCAACGGGCAAGGGACAGGTCTACTTCGAGATGTACATAGACGGCGACACGCTCACGCTCGTGAGACAGGGTTATAATCTTCCGAAGAGCAAGGACGGCAAGAAGATCAAACCCACAGAGGACGGAGTCATAGACTACCCCGGCGACCATTACATGATCGACACGTCCGTCGACATATACGACGTGAGCGACCGGGAGAGTCCTCGCAAGATAGGTTCGCTGAGCCAGAGCGGCTACTACACGGACAGCCGCGTGATCGGCGACAAGCTCTACCTTATATCGACCTACAACGAGTTCGACTACGCCGTGATGGATCGCAAGGACCCGCGCACCTACGTGCCGCTTTTCGCCGAGGGCGTGTCCCAGCTGACGGCAGAACCGAGCGACATCTGCCTGCCGCCGCGGATCGAGTTCATGAGTTACACGGTCGTGAGCGGCGTGGACATCTCGGCGGCGAAGTTCGTCTCCCGCGAGTCGCTGCTCGGTGAGAATTACACGGTCTACGCTTCGCAGGCCAATCTGTATCTGTCGGCGATGAAGTACAACTATGAAGAGACGAGGGAGCGTGGCTTCACGGTGAGGGTGAATGGCGACTACACGAGCGTCACGCGGCTGTCTCTGAAGGATGGAGAGGTCAAGGTTGAGGCTTCGTCCGAAGTGCCGGGAACCGTGGACGACCGATTCTCCCTCGACGAATACAAGGGGGCGCTGCGCATCGTGACGACGAACAGAAACAGCGTATACGCCGAGAGCGCTTACCGTGCCGGCTACGGCATGGGTCAATGGGGGACGACGTACTCCGAGGAGTATTACGACGATGAAGGCGTATCCGAAGGCGCGTCAGGCAGCGATAACGGCACAGAGGATGTTACTGAAAAGATAAAGGCGATCGAGGACAAATACGGCAAACTCGAGTGGGACGGCACCTCTTACGGGTATCGGGAAGAGCAGTCAACGGGGCTGTACGTTCTCGACATGGGTCTGAATATCCTCGGCAAGGTCGACAACCTCGCGCCCGACGAGCAGGTGTATTCGTGCCGCTATCTGGGCGACGTCGCTTACTTCGTGACCTTCCGCAACACGGATCCGCTGTTCAGCGTGAACCTGAGCGACCCGAAGCGGCCTAAGGTCATGGGGAAGCTGAAGATACCCGGATTCTCCGAGTATCTGCACCCCTACGCGGACGGTATGCTGTTCGGCCTCGGCTCCGACGCCGATGCGACGACGGGAGATGTCGGCGCCCTGAAAGTCTCGATGTTCGACAACAGCGATCCCTACGATGTGAAGGAGAAGGACAAACTCATCATCGACGGATTCTCCTATACGTACGCGGCGGACAACCCGAAGGCCGTACTCGTCGATGCGCGCAAGAGCATCATCGCATTCCCCGCGGACGGGAGCTACGTCATTCTCTACTACGAGAAGGGCGAGGGGTTTGAGCGCGTGATGGACGTCAACCTGAATCCCGTCGGTTATGACGACATGTGGTACTGGTACGGCGGTCTGCGCGGGATATTCATCGGCGACGTGTTCTACGTGACCGCGCCCGACTCCATCCACGCCTACGATATGGGCGACGACTTCAAGGCCATAGACAGCGTGTCGCTCGGCAGCGGCGCGAAGTACGTGGACAAGGATTCGTTTCGCCTGCCGCCCGGTTACGACTACGGCGACGTAGGCGGGGGCATTCCGATAGAAGCTTATCGTGGGTGGAGCGTGAACGAAGAATGAGCGAGGTAGTGTCAAATATGCCTATGCAGGAGCAAAGGTCAGAAGAACTGCGCCGAAAAGCGATCTCCGTCGTCAATGAAGTCAGAAAGGTCATCATAGGCAAGGACGAGATCATCGTCAAAGTGTTGCTCGCCATGCTGTCGAGAGGGCATATTCTGCTTGAGGACATCCCGGGCGTGGGCAAGACGACTATGGCGGTCGCGCTTGCGTCCGCCATGAACCTGCGCTATAACCGTATACAGTTCACGCCGGAGATCATGCCCGCCGATGTCGTGGGCTACTCCGCTTTTGACGCTCAATCGGGCGTCCTCACCTTCAGACCGGGAGCGGCCCTCTGCAATCTGCTTCTCGTGGATGAGATCAACCGCGCGAGTTCGAAAACGCAGAGCGCGCTTTTGGAAGCGATGGAGGAGAACGCGGTGACGGTGGACGGCGTCACACACAGAATAGAGCCGCCGTACACGGTCGTCGCGACGCAGAACCCCGTGGGTTCGGCGGGAACACAGCTGCTGCCCGAATCGCAGATGGACAGGTTCATGGTTCGCCTCTCGCTGGGATATCCGTCCGTGGACGACGAGGTTTCAATACTGAGGCGCAGGCGAGGCGAGAATCCCCTTCTTGAAGTGGCCCGCGCGGCGAGCGCCGCCGATATCGTAGAGATGCAGAGGCAGGCGGACGAGGTCTACGTCGACGAGGACATCTATCGGTATATAGCGCAGATTGTGGCCGCGACGCGTGAAAATCCCCTGCTCCGCGTGGGCGCGAGTCCCCGCGCCTCTATCGCCCTCCTCTGCATGAGCAGGTCGTCCGCCTGGCTCTCGGGAAGGGACTATGTTATCCCGCAGGATATCGACAAGGTCATATTCGACGTACTCGAGCACCGTGTTTCGGCGGATTCGCGGGCGGCGGTGAACGACGAGATGGTTCGCGATGTTATCACCGATATCGTGAAGAAAACCCTCCGTCCGCAGATAGTCAGGCAGCGGGGCGCGGCTGGCCGCAGGGACGCCGGATGACGGCTTCCAGAGATGAGGGAAGGAGAAGTCGCCGTCCGCACGGGAAGCCTGCCGCCCGGAGGCTGCCCGCCGTCGCGCGTCGCCGCGGAAATCACCGTTCGCGTGGGAGGCATGTCTCGTGACGCGCGGTCGGTTCACGTACCTGGCGCTTCTTGCGGGACTCTTCATCCTTCACGTCATGCTCGTAGACTATATTTCCTATTATATAATAATCTTTTTTTTGTTTCTTCCGTGCTTGTCGCTTTTTATCACCTTTGCGTTTTTTCGTGATTCCGTCGTCGAGATGCGCGTGACGCCGACCCGGGCGGGAGGCCCGGCCGCTGATGGCGCGCCGGTCAAGGGCGATGAGGCGACGCTGGAATTGCGCGTCACAAACTCCTCGCTCGTGCCGATACGAACGAAGATAGACCTTGCGATAAGCAATGAACTGGTCGGCGACGGCAAAGGCGAAACCATCGTAGTCCCGGCGGAAAAGGGCGGTTGCGTCGTGAAGCAGCCCGTTTCGTTCGGATGCCCCGGCAAGGTTTCGTTCCGCATTGACGGCACAGGCGTATACGACCCACTCGGCCTGTTCTGTCTGAAGACAAAACACGCGAACAACGAGAGCGCGCATCTTATCGTCTTTCCGGAAGCCACCCCCATCGCGGGGATAGGGCGGGACTGCCCCGTTTCGCGGGACGTCGAGAATGACGGACTCATGCGCGTGGTGAAAGGCGACGACCCGTCGGAACTCTACGACATACGGGAGTATCGACCCGGCGACCTCGTCACCCGCATCTCTTGGAAGCTGTCGCACAAGTCCGGCCGTCTCATGGTGAAGGAACACGGTCGCGTGGTGTGCGGGGATGTGCTTGTTATGCTGGATATGAACGGAGGCCGTGACGAGGCGGACGCGCTGCTGACTGCGCTGGCGTCCATCTTTGCCCATCTCTCGCGGTCCGGAGTGGCGCACGACATCGAATGGTACAGCGCGCGCGAGCATCGGATCAGGAGAGATCACATCGCGGCGGGAAAAGACGGCGGAGACGTCCTCTCGTCAATCCTCAGCGAAGGCGGTCTTCAGTCAGAGCCATCCGTGCTATACGGCAGATGCAGAGGCGAGAAGCGCAACCCGTATTCGAAGATCATCGCTCTCTGTTCGTCGGCCGGGATGGCCGACGGCGAACTCCCCCTGCTGATGAAAAGTATTTCGGGTGCCGAAGCGAGTGTGCTCTTCATCGAGAGTGAAGAGAATAATATCGCCGGAGCGTCGGTCGAGACAGGACGCGCTGAAGCGGGAACCGTGCAAGGAGGAACCGCACCGCGTATACTTCGCGCGAGACCTGCCGACATCGCGGCGGCGCTCAGAGACTTCGCGCTATGAGCGGAAGAGAGAACAACTTCGACGCGCCGAACGGCTCAGGCATGATATCCCGCGCCGCGCCGGACGGTTCAGACACGATATCCCTCGAAGCGCCGGACTGGTCCGCGCCCGAACCGCCCTGGCCGGCGCGGTTCGTCTGGTATGCCGCGCTGTTGACGCTTGGCATGTTCGGAGCGGCTGCGAGCTTCTATTCCGTATTCCCCATCGCCGTCGACGCGGCGTCGATGGTCATGCTCATCTGCTGCTGCTCCGCCCTGACCACCGCCCTCTTTCTCAGCGTTCATTATCGCAAGATAGTGCTTGCCGCTCTCGGCGTCGCGGTCGCGGTCGCGTGGCTGTTTTGGGAACAGTTGAGTCCGTCGATAGCCGACGGGGCCGTGCGCGTGATCAACACCGTGATAGACAAATACGGAAGCGAGGCGAACGTGGACTTCGCGGCCATCCCGTCTCCTTACGCGGACGCGGGCGCGATACAGTTCTCGACGACAGCGTTCGTGGCGTTGCTGCTCATAGGCGTGACGCTCATCGTCGGATGGCTTCTCATCAAAAAACGTAACGCCCTGTTCCCGTTCTTGCTGACCCTTCCGTTCCCCGGCGTAGCGCTCGTCTACACGCTGATCCCGAATTTTGCGGCCCTGATGGCGCTCGGTCTGTTCTGGTTGTCTCTACTGCTTTTTGTTTCGCCTTTCGGTGGGCGGGATCTTTTCTCCGAAAAGCGTCTTTCGCGCGCGAGGCCTCGCGCGGTATTCTACGGCAGAGAGAAATTCACCGCGCGCCCTCAGGCACTCGTGGCGCTTCCACTGCTCGCGCTGTGCATGATCCTCGTCGCCACAGTTTTCCCTGACGGCGTCTACAAGAGGTCAGAGGCCATGAACGATCTGCGCGACGGCGTCGTCAGCGGCCGAATCGGACACGCGCTGTTTCGCGGCGGTGGCGTCGCGGGAAATACAAATCGCGTCGATCTGCGACACGTGGGAAACGTGCGCTACAAGAACGTGACGGCCATCCGCGTCAAGACGACGAAGTCCACGCCCGACTATCTGAAAGGTTTTGTCGGCAGCGTCTATACGGGATCGGGATGGGGGCAGCTTTCCGACGCGGACTCTTCGGAGTTGGCGGGGATCATCGCCGATGCTCGCCCGCAGAACTACGCCTCGGCTCTCTACCAGGCGATCGACGAATTGAACAGATTGGAAGAACCGGGCGAATCAAGCGAACCGGTCGAATGGAGTGTCTCTTATGAACTGAGCGTGGAGAACGTGAACGTGAACCCGCGTTGCGTGTATTCGCCTTACGGCCTTGTGGCCACGCCGGGAGCGTTGGCGGAGATGGAGTTTGCGTCTGACGGCTTCCTGCGATCCGCAGACGGGATGTTCGGCATGGACGGGTATACGCTTGAGGGAGTCGCCCTTCCCGAAGACAGCGCGTACAGAGGGATACCCTCATATGACGACCTGCCCGCCGAATTTTGGGAATGGCTGACCCCTGGACCGAGACGGTTGTTCGAGAGTCAGTTGCGCTACGGCGCGTTTGTGGATGAGCGCTATACGGCTCTGCCGGAGGACATTGAAGCGATGCTCGACGAGTACCGCGCGGAGCAGAGGCTCGACCCCGCGGCCTTTGATACTACCGCGGATTTTGTCCTCGAGGTGATCAGGAATGTGCAGCGTCAAAACGCCTATACGTTGAGTCCCGGCCCACTTCCGGAAGGCCGCGATTTCGTCGACTACTTCCTGAACGAAAACCACAGAGGGTACTGCGTCCACTTCGCCACTTCCGTGGCGTTGCTCCTGCGCTCCGCCGGCGTTCCTGCGCGCTACGCGGAGGGCTTTGTCGTATCGCCCGAAGACCCTCAGGCAAAGGACGGATGGATAAACATGAACGACAGCAGGGCGCACGCGTGGGCGGAGATATACGTGAATGGACTCGGGTGGCTTCCCGTGGAAGCGACGCCCAGCAGACAGAGCGGCGTCGTTATTCCCTGGCAGGCCGGCGCGTTAGGGGACATGATTCTCGAAACGCCGTCTGACCCGGATACAGCGGATACCGCGAGCGCAGGCGCCGTGACCGGCTCCGCGGCGAGCGGAAGCACGAGCGGCGCCGCGGCGGAAAACAACACGAGTGGCGGTGCGGCGACCGACCCCGCCGCGGACGGGGACGCGAGCGATTCCGCCCGAGGCGGGCAGTCATGGCTTTGGGGCGACTTCGGCGACCCGGGAACTGAGGGCGGGGAGTACGGCGGTAGGGGCGGCGCGATCCTTCTGATTCTCACCGTTGCGGCTGTGGTTGCACTGTCTCTGGTTATCGCGGCGCGCGTCAGACGCCGCCGCAATGCCGCCGAAAGAAACAAGCGGTTTGGCGACGCGGATAGAAGCAAGGCCGCCATCGCGGTATACGCGTACGCTGAGAAACTGGCTTTATTTGCGGCCAAATCCGACGCGGGCGATCACCGCGCCCGCGAAGGAGAATCGGCCACTCCCTCCGAGGGGTCTTCAGCCCTTGGCGGATCGGCGATGGACGGACTCTATGACACCTTGCCCGAGAGTCTGAAGTCCGTCATTATGAAAGCGAGGTTCAGCAGGCGCGACCCGACCGAGGAAGAACTGAAGGAATTGATCGCCTACGCGAACGAACTTTCGAACCGCGTGAAAAACGACGCCTCGCTATTCCGCCGCCTGATCGGCAGATACCTCTACGGACTGTTCTAGCAGGTTTGTCCTGAGACGACGATGCGCGTCCGCTGAGGAACGCCGAACAGAGAAATCTTTCTACGTCTTTCTGCGTGAGACAACCGCCCTGGATCGTCTATGGAACCAACGCTGCGTTTTGTGCTAGAATAATTGAGGAACATTTAAGTGTCGGGGCAATAACCGTTTTCGCATGTTGAATAAGTCGTTACAAGTGAAGATAGGATAGAGTGAGATAAGGGAGGAACAGTCATATGGAAACACTGAAAGCGATCGAGACGCGCAAATCTACGCGAGGCTTCCTGCCGGAACAAATTTCCGACGCGGCGCTGGATACCATTTTGAAGGCGGGCGTCGAGGCTCCTGTCGGCATGGGTGCGTTTGACAGCATTCACTTTGCCGTCATTCAAGACGCCGCGCTATTGAGAAAAATTTCCGACGCGGCGACGAAAAATACAGAACGCGAGGGGCAGGACATCTACTACGGCGCCCCGACAGTCGTCGTGATTTCGTCAACAGAACAGCCGATGCCCGAGTTGGCTTTCGCCAACGCGGGAACCATCGTCGAGAACTTCCTGTTGGCCGCGACCGATATAGGCATAGGCAACGTCTACATTTTCGGGAGCGTGATGGGATTCAAAAACGACCCGAGCCTATCGGTTGAGGCAGGGATACCCGAAGGATACACGCCCGTTTCGTCGGTAGCGCTCGGCTACGCAACGGAAGAAGCAAATGCCATACCGAAAGTTGAACGGAATATTCCCGTCAGCAGAAAATAGGCCTGCTCCTGCAAATACAACAACAGCATTTCTGCAAGTTTCACATCTCGGCGAAATGTGGGTATAAACACCTAGATTTCGCCGAGTTAACATAAGTCAAAAAAATTATCGAAAAAATATCGTTGGATAAATCGTTGAAAATACAGTAATATATTCACATAGGAATTTGCATCTCGGCGAAATGTGGGTCTAAACACATAGATTTCGCCGAGATGAGTCGGGGCGCTGATGTGCCGATACGACACAAGGCGCGACGCTTTCAAGAGGCTGAGCGGATTGCTGGACGGGTCGAACAGGAAGAAGAAAGTCGTCTTTATCGACGAAATGCCGTGGCTCGACACAAAGGGGGCGGGGTTCGTTTCGGCGCTGGAGCATTTCTGGAACGATTGAGCCGCCGCGCGTGACGATATATGCCTTATCGTCTGCGGGTCGGCGGCGTCGTGGATCATAAAGAAACTTTTCAAAAACCGGGGCGGCCTGCACAACAGGGTCACGCGGCGCATCCTGCTCGAACCCTTCACCCTCGCGGAGTGCAAGCAGTACTTCGAGCAATCGGGTTTTCCGGCCGATGAGGTGAATCTGCTCGAATCCTATATGTTCATAGGCGGCGTCCCCTATTACATGGACCTGCTCAACGCGAGAAAAAGCCTCGCGCAGAACATCAACGATCTCTGCTTCTCCCGCGGCGGCGCGCTCAGGGAGGAATTTGACAATCTCTATGCCTCCCTGTTCCGTGAATCGTATCGTCACGATCTGCGAAATGAAATACTCCGATTCGGAACTCGCGCTCAGCAAAAGCATGGCAGCCACTATCCGCAACAAACGCAATGTGTTCATAGACGAGAGCGGCACGAGGAAGGCTGTGCACATCGCCGTGGTCACTCCGATAGGACTGAAGCGCAACAGGTACTATGACGTAGCTCAGGTGGTCGTGACGATGCGCGACCTGTCCGGAACATCATGAGCCGTCTCCGCTTTGCCGGGTGTGTAAATCTCATTGCTGTGTTCCCGCTATGTCCCTGCCACGTGGGCACGCATAATTATCGGGACAGTTGGGGACGATACGAATTTGTTACATTCAAATACGGACTGTGGGCTGAGGATCAGCCGCGGGCGAGGGTGAATATCTCCCGGATGCCGTCGGCGTCGATGTTCATGAAGCCCTTGATAAGTCCGCCGTTTTCCTCCACGCAGCGCTCAGCGACCGTGTCGTACTCGCCCTCCGGTATCCCGAGTTCCGCGAGGGTCGTGGGCAGGCCGAGCGAGCGCAGCCAGACGGTGAAGCGCTCTATTCCGTCTGCCGCCACGGCCGCGGCGTCGCCCATCTCAGGTTCGACGTCGAACACGCGCACGCCGAAGTCGGCGACGCGCGCCGCCTGCTCCGCGCTGCCGCGACGAACCATATATTTCAGATACGCGGGCATCATCACCGCGAGTCCCTCGCCATGGGGAAAGTCATAGTAGCCGCTGATCTGGCGTTCAAGCGCGTGTTCACCGCCCTTCCCGTCCCCCGCCCTGCCGACGCCCGTCAGATCGTTGTGCGAAAACGCAGCCGCGAGCATGAGCTCGGCTCGAGCCTCGTAATCGTCCGGGCGCTCGAGGCAGACGGGCGCGTACTTTCTTACCGTCCGGAGCGTCGAGACGCAGTAGGCGTCTCCGAGATAGCTCGCGTAGTTCGTGAAATACCTCATGAACGTATGCGAAAATATGTCGGCCGCGCCTGCCGCCGTCTGCCGGGCGGGCAGCGTGTAGGTCAGTTCCGGATCCATTATCGCAAACACGGGGCGGCACACGCCGGGCCACATGAGCCCGGACTTCCTGCCCGTTTCGATGTCGTCGACGAGCACGGTCGAACCGCTCGTCTCGCTGCCCGCAGCCGCTATCGTGTTGATCGCCCCGACGGGCGCCATGCGCGGCGGTTCCACTCCGTTGTAGTAGGCCCAGTATTCCCCGTCGTTGGCCATGGCGATGGCGATGGCCTTGGCCGTATCTATCGCGCTGCCGCCTCCGACGCCGAGGAAGAAGTCCGCGCCCTCCGCGCGGGCGAGATCGATGCCCTTCTCGGCGAACGATCGCAGCGGATTGGCCTTGACACCGCCGAGTTCCGCGAAGGGGAGTCCACCCCCGTCGAGCGCTCGTTTCACCCTGTCGTAGAGGCCGCTCGCACGGATGCTACCCGAACCGTAGACGAAAAGGACTTTCGTGCCGCCGTATTTCTTTATCAGGTCGGCGAGTCCGTCCACCGTCCCCTTTCCGAAAACCATCTCCGTATACATATGAAAATTGAATTTTGAAAATTTCTTCATGGCTCTGCTATCTTCCCTCTTTCTCCCGCGTCCTCGCGCGGCTCCGCGTCGTCGCGGCTCCCGAAAAACTTCGCCCCGCCCAGCCTCGTCGCATGGCCGGGCTGGGCAGACGGCTCCAATATCCCCACTATATCAAATTCCATTAAATCTGTAAATCGCGTGCGGCCCATATTGTGGCTGCCGGGGTAGCAGAACCCGCTGATACCACCAGTATCAACGGATTCTGCCGCCGCGCATTTCGGTGAAAATCCTCGACGTAGTCTTTTTGCGCAACATTTAATCGGCGGAGCAATAAGAAGATCATTCGTCACTCCGCCGGAAATGCCAGATTCATGTCGACGTCGCCCTTGACGCCATCCACTCTGCCCGTGTTTGTGTACTGCCAGATCGCAAATTCGTAGGGATAGGCCGGATATTCAAAGTATTGCGCCAGCCATTTCCCGTAGCCTGACAAATCCTCGAGATTCATGCGCGATACAAACCAGCGCGTGTTCGCGTAGATCATCGGCGTGTAGCCCGCTTCTGAAATGCGGTCGCAAAAAGCCCGCGCGAAAGACGTTACCCGCTCGGGTGTGAGAGTTTCTGTTCGAGACGCGTCGCCCTCCACATCCTCTATGTCGAAGACGACCGGCATCGTCACCGCGGCGCCTGAAAGCGCGTGGACGACGTAATCCGCTTCCTGAACCGCCTCCGCCTCGCTCGTCGCCTGTGAGAAAAAATATGCGCCGACAGAAATGCCGGCCGTTGACGCGCCGGCGATATTGTCCCGGAAAAACGTGTCCTCCTGCAACGTGCCTAGCTCCGAGCCGCGGTACCCCACACGGATCATCGCGAAGTCTATCCCGTCGGCCGCGACACGCTCCCAATCGATCTCCTTCTGATGATGGGACACATCGATGCCGAGCAACGCCCGCGCTCCGTCCTTTGCCACGTAGGACGGTCTGCCGTCCCGCCAGGTCAGACATTCATCCCAGCTGTATCCGTTTCGGGGCAGAGCAGGGTCGATGTCCGCATAGCGCGTCACGCTCCCCTCCTTATAAACGATCTTGTCCGGGAACATGCGGCTCATGATCTCGGTACTCAAGCCGAACCGATCCGCAATCTCCTGCACTCTCCCGGCTCGGATCCACCCGGCCGCGCCCAACGCTTCGTCCGAGAGCGCAGCCTCAAACTCCGCGCCCTTTTCGACACGCGTCTTTTGAAGCGTATAAAGCGAAACCAAAAGCGCCGCGGTCAACACGGCGATAAGAGCGACGAGGACCAGAAAAACGCGCAAAGG
>JAISZM010000035.1 GCA_031269205.1 Eubacteriales Family XIII. Incertae Sedis bacterium
ACGGAACTCATCGGCGGCACTCCGCTTCTGAACCTCTCCAACTACACGAAGGCTGAGGGGCTGACAGCAAATATTATCGGAAAACTCGAGTATTACAACCCGGCGGGCAGCGTCAAGGACAGGATCGCGCTCGCCATGATAGACGATGCGGAAAAGAGCGGCAAGCTGAAACCCGGCGCGGTCATCATCGAGCCGACGAGCGGCAACACGGGCATAGGGTTTGCGGCGGTCGCCACGGCGCGGGGTTACCGGGTCATCCTGACGATGCCCGAAACGATGAGCATCGAGCGCCGCAAGTTGCTCTCCGCACTCGGCGCGGAACTCGTCCTCACGGAAGGCGCGAAGGGCATGAAGGGCGCCATAGCGAAGGCCGACGAACTGGCGACCGAAACCGAGGGCGGTTTCATTCCCGGGCAGTTTGTCAACCCCGCCAACCCGAGGATACATTATGAAACCACGGGGCCGGAGGTCTGGGACGACGCCGGCGGCAAGGTGGATTACTTTGTTTCGGGCATAGGAACGGGCGGCACGATCAGCGGCGCGGGCAAGTTCCTGAAGGAGAAAAACCCGAACGTGAAGGTCATCGCCGTCGAGCCGACCGATTCGCCCGTGCTCTCCGAGGGCAAGGCCGGCCCGCACAAGATACAGGGCATCGGCGCGGGCTTCGTGCCCGACACGCTCGACACGGGGATATACGATGAGATCATCACGGTTTCGAACGACGACGCTTTCGCCGTCGGGCGCAAGATCGCCAAGACGGAGGGATTGCTCATAGGCATTTCGTCGGGCGCGGCGGCGTGGGCCGCAACGCAGATCGCGAAGCGCCCCGAAGCGGAGGGCAAGAACATCGTGGCCATCCTGCCCGACACGGGCGAGCGCTATCTGTCGACGGCTCTGTTCGAATAGGGGGCGCGGGCGCCGGCGCCGCGAAGCGAAGTACGGCGCGTGACGCCCGGCGCATATCAACAAGCAAATCCGCAGCTCATTCTCAATACGGTGAACGCCCGGCCAATCGGTCCGGGCGTTCGTCCGTTTTCGCGTCCGGCTCGCGGCCGCACCGTTCGTCCGTTTTCGCGTCCGGCTCGCGGTTGCACCGTTCGTCCGTTTTCGCGTCCGGCGAGGCGGCTGCACCGTTCGCCCGCCTCGCCCCGAATTGATGTATAATATACCTCATGGATAGAGTGAATAATGAAACGTATGGCAAAAAGACGGTCGCCAAACGTCGTTTGCTGATCGTTCTTATCGTGGTGTGTGTCGCGGTTTTCGCGGTCAGCGCGTATATGCTCATACAGTATTATATGGTCGACCGGGAATCCGAGAACGCCTTTGACGAGCTCAGGTTGCCGGCCGGCGACGACGCGGCGCACGAAGACCCCGACCTGTACGCGAAGCGGCAGGCGCATTACCGCGATCTGTACGCGCAGAACGACGACTTCGTCGGCTGGCTGAAGATATTCGACACGAAGGTGGATTATCCCGTCATGCAGACGCCGGACGAGCGTGACTATTATCTGCACCGGGATTTCAACAAGAAGTACAGCGCGGCCGGCGCGCTTTTCGCCTCGGACATCAGCGATGTCGACCGGCCTTCGGACGTCGTCATCATCTTCGGCCACATGATGAAGAGCGGTTCGATGTTCGGCGGTCTGAAGGAGTACACGGACGCCGACTACCTGGAGGGCCACCGGGTCGCGCGCTTGGACACGCTCACGGAAGAGCGTTTTTACAGGATATTCTGCGTGTTCGTCGAGTCCGTCAACACGGGAAAGTCGAGCGAGTTCCGCTATTACGACGTGTCCGATTTTGCCGACGAGGCGGCGTTTGACGAGTTCATGTCGAAGGCGAAGTCGAAGGAGCTGTACGACACGGGCGACACGGCCGCCTACGGCGACGAGATACTCGCGCTCTCGACCTGCGAGTACACGCATGAGGACGGGCGCCTCGTGTTGCTCGCGAAGCGCTTCACGCCCGGGGGCGATGAGGCAGAATAGGCGCGGCGCGCCTTCCGCGAAACGCGGGCCGGCACGGGCGTCGCGGCGATAACGCAATATACTGCGACATAATGCAACAGAGATGGTGCAAAGTTGATGAAAAAAGTGTAATATAGAGGTGCAACAGTGACATGCAACGCGGATGATGTAACAGGAGTGCGCAACGCGGATGGTGTAACAGGAGTGGTGTAACGGGAATGTGCAGCACGGATGGTGTAATGTAAACGCGACGCGCAGCGGTGAAAAGGAGAGGAGATTGACTGATAAATACAGACTGTTCAGGCAAGCGAGCGAGTTCACGGGTTTTCACAAAAAATTGGGTGTTCTCATCGAGCCGTACCTGAACGAACGTTGGACGATGGCCGACATAGGCTGCGGCATGGCCCTGCTCGATTTTCACCTCATGGGCAGCGTCAAGTCGATCAAGGCGATAGATGTCGACGAGCTCGCCCTCGCGGAAGTGGAAAAGCGCATAGACGAGGAACTAGCGGCGAATCGGGACGACGCGCGAAAGATAGAAACGCTCCGGCAGGACGCGTACGAACTCGGTGATGAGCAGTGGGATATCGG
>JAISZM010000066.1 GCA_031269205.1 Eubacteriales Family XIII. Incertae Sedis bacterium
GCGATAGACGCGAGGTTCATTCGCGGCTTGCAGGATATCGGTATCAAGATCACCCAGGGCTACGGCATGACTGAGGCGGGCCCGCTCGTTTCATCGACCCCGTATTTCAGCGACACCTACGGCAGGGCCGGCTCCGTCGGACCGTCGACGCCGAGCGGAGAGTTCGCGATATCCGAGCCGGGCGACGATGGCGTCGGCGAGGTGATGTGGAAAAGCCCGTGCCAGATGATAGGCTACTATAAAATGCCCGAGGCGACGGACAAGGCGCTCAAGGACGGGTGGTACTACACGGGCGATTACGGCTTCCTCGACGAGAGGGGGTGGCTCTACGTGACGGGTCGCAAGCACAACATCATCGTCACAAAGACGGGCAAGAACATCTTCCCCGAGGAGATGGAGTTTGAGCTTGCCAAGCATCCCTACATAGCCGAGCTGATGATATACGGCAGCGAGGACAAGGTCAAGGGGGGCAGGGCGGTCAGCGTGCAGATCATCCCCGATTACGAAGCCGTTAGCGCCGACAGGGGCGAGCTGACGGAGGACGAAATGCTGGAACTCATGTGCGTGGTCGTGAAGGAGTTCAATGACGCGCTGCCGAACTACAAACGCATCAGGATAGTGGAGCTGAGAAAGACGGAATTCGTGCGCACGGCCACGAAAAAGCTCATGCGTCAGGCGAGCATTGACACAGTATAGCAAATGGGCCGTCTCACTTTTGAGGCGACCCATTCTCTATACTATGTTATATCATTCCCGTCAGTAACGCACGCCGAACCTGAATCCCGACGCCGCCGTGTAACTCACCACGTCGCCTGTCTGCGGGGAGTGAATGACGCTGCCGCCGCCGACGTAGATGCCCACGTGCCCCGGACGCCATACGATGTCGCCCGGCTCAAGATCGCCGATGCTGACCCTCTTGCCTCCGCTCGCCTGAGCTGAGGATGTACGAGGGATGAAAATACCGTTCCTTGCGTAGACGTACTGCGTGAATCCCGAGCAGTCAAATCCCGTCGACGGCGAGGTGCCTCCCCACTTGTAGGGAATACCGAGCAGAGCCTTTGCGTCCGCAACAATGCCGTTGCCGAGCGCGGGAGTCTTCCTGCTTGGCTTCGACGAATCGCTACCGCCAGATGAAGGCACAGATGTTGGGGCCGGCCTGTTGACCTCACGCTCGACAGCCGCCTGATTGGCTTTTGCGGCCTCGTAGTCACGCTGCGCCGCCGCCGTATCCTGACCCGCCGCAGCCTTAGCCGATACGAGTTCCTGCTGATCGCTTACCAGCTCGTTGGATTTTTGCTTCTGAGCCTCGTAATGCGTCACGAGCATGTCGTGAGTTTCCGTGATCTCCTGCTTCTTCTTTTCGACCTGCTCCTGTTTCGCGGTCAACTCCTCGACCGTCTTCACATCCTGTTCGTGGATGCGCTGAATCATGTCCATGTTGGAAATGAAGTCGACGATGTTTTCGGAGTTGAGCAGCACGTTGAATACGCTCGTATCGCTCGTGAGGTACATCTCCTTCAACCGCGCGTTAAGATCGCTCTCCTGCAACGAGAGCTGGTTCTCAAGCTCCATGAACTGCTCCGTGAGCTTGTCCATCTTCGCTTCGGCCTTGTCTATCTTTTTGTTGAGGCTCTTGATCTCAGCTTTTGTGGCGTTTATCTTCTTCTCGAGCGCGGAGATGTTCGCGCCGATGTTCGCTTCCTTTTGTTGCGCCTCGGCGAGTTGCGACTTGGCTGAAGCCGTCTTTTCCTTTGCGCTCTTCAGCGGATTGGTGGCATATGAGACCACGGCAGTTGAGCTGATGGCCACTATCGTGGCAATAGTCAGTACAAGAAATCGTTTGAGCATGTATACCCTCCCATGCTTTATCGCCAACACAACACCCGTCTAAACGCAGAAAAACACGTACATTTATTAGCATTCTACCTATTCAGGTCGCTTAAAGCAAGCGATAATGCACGATATCACAGGATCGTTGGACAGTTTTCATAATGTTGTCACATTCGGAGCAGGAAAGCCGATTAATGTGATAAACTTTACAGGAGCGAATGAATAATGGTAATGGGTCTTGAAATGGAACAAAAACGGTGCGTTATAATTACCTCTCATGTTATGGGAGGGATTCCGTCCGGTCTGTTGGATTCATCGGGCGGGGACTACGTCGTATGCGCGGACGGCGGGCTGAGATACGCGCTCGACGCGGGCATCAGACCCGATGTCGTGATAGGAGATTTTGACTCGGCGGATGAAGACGATGTCGCGCGGATCGCCGTCAGCGCCGACGCGGAGATCATACGCTTGAACACCGAAAAGGACGACACGGATCTGCTGGCCGCCGTGAAGTACGGCATTTCGAAAGCGCTGTCTGACTTTCTTGTAGTCGGTGGGCTTTCGGGCAGGTTCGACCACAGCATGGGCAATGTACAGGCGCTTTCGTTCCTTCTCGACATGAGATGCAGTGGATGGATAAGAGACGGCGCCAACCGCTGCGTCATGATAGGCTC
Source organism: Eubacteriales Family XIII. Incertae Sedis bacterium (assembly GCA_031269205.1). Classification (GTDB taxonomy): domain Bacteria; phylum Bacillota; class Clostridia; order Peptostreptococcales; family Anaerovoracaceae; genus JAIRPC01. The sequence goes on from JAISZM010000066.1 coordinate 2,505, forward strand.
GAGCCGCGACGGCGCGGGCAGGATAGAACTCGAACCCGACGACACGAGCTACTTCTCCGTATTTTCATACACGGAGCGCAGTCAGGGCGTAACGATCAGAAACGCGAAGTACGAGACCTGCGGAGAGTTGTTCACGCATTCGTACCCGAGAGGCGTGAGCAACGAATTCATAGAGGGGAAACTCGCGGAGATAGAAGTGGTGGACGGCCGTCTGCTGATAGCGCTGTCGGCGAAGCGCTAGCGCCGTGGCTGGTGGATCCTATTTCAGTAGGTAACAGCTCGTGAAGGCGAGGGTGCGAGGGCCGTAGTTGTACGGGATGCCGGACAGCTCGCACACCTTGCTGACCCACAGGCCGTAGGCTTCCATAGAGGATATCGACTCATCGGGACGGCGGCACGGCGCGTCCGGGTAGGTGCACTCCTTGCACAGCTCACAGGTACCGGCGCCCATCGGCAGGATATCGTCGTACCTCTCCCTGAGCTTCCGCACGAGGACGGCGAAGTCCTCCTTGTGCTTCTTTCCCGCGCTCTCTATCGTCTCGTAATCGAAATCGTCGTCCATCTGGGCGACGGTCTGTACGAGCAGGCCGTACGTGTACCGCGCTGCTCTACTGGCGGCCTCCTCGATGCTTCCGCAGGCGGGAGGGCAACGCCAATTCCTGCCGTACTTATTGCATCTGTCCGCGCTGCACATCTCGCGCACCTCGGGCATGAATATGAGAGCTTCTACGTTCAGCTCGCCCGCGTGAGAGAATCCGGTTTCCTCCGCTTCCCTGATGAGCGCGTCCGTGTCATAGCCTGTCACTGATTTCCTCCTGTCGTCCTCCTCTGACGCGGACAAAGCGGCGGTTTCCCTGTTCCCATCATCCCTATCGCTTGTACCATTCGCATTCGGAATCGCGCCCATCGCGGAGTACCGTTTCATTATAGCCAAACGGCGTCGGATTGTCCATCGCTCTACGCCTTTGCGCGCGCCTTTGCTGAAGCGGGAACGAAGTCGTGGCGTTCCTCGGCGTCGTGCGCGCCGCGCTTCTAGAAGACTAACAATAAAATAACAGGACCGGACAAAATATATTTAAGTTCTATTTAACATTTCAGGAATAGGATAACGCCATGGAGGACGTCTCTTACCGTAGTGCCGTAAACAGTGATTCAGGAAAGGAAAACTATCTATTCTGTTGATCCGGCGCCCTTTGGTAGGAAGTTACGTCGGGGCAACATCTATGAAACCGTGAGTCGTCCTCCCTAACAGGAGAAGTCGTACGTGAAGAGATTGCGAGCGGCATCCGGCTGAAGATGAACGGGAAGGGAACTCACTATGAAAAAGAAGAAGCGTTGGCCTGTCGTCGTAGCGATCTTAGCCGTCTGTGCGGTCGCGATCGTCTTTGTCGTGCCGAGGGTTGCGGGCGGGTTGAGGATACCGGGGCTGGGGAACGCCACGGCGACCGTGCAGACCGTATCCGTCGAAGCGGCGAAGGGCGACGTCGTCTCGTCGGTCGTGGCCACGGGCAATCTCAGCGAAAGCGTGACCGACGCGCCAATCCCGTACGATGTCGAAGTTGACAGCCTCTACGTCGCCGCGGGCGACTACGTGGCGAAGGACGATGCGATAGCGCTGCTCGATTCGAGTTCGCTCACAAGCAGCATCTCGGATGTCAGAGATGATCTCAGCGACGTGAACGACGACATCGAAGATATCGTCGACGGGGATAAGGACACCTTGTACTTGCGATCCAAGGCGACAGCGCGCGTCAAGGGCATATATATAGATGAAGGCGACAAGGTTAAGGACAAGGCGGCTACGGACGGCGCGCTCATTCTGCTCTCTCTCGACGGCCTCATGTCCGTGGACATAAGTTCCGACACGAAACTGAGCCGCGGCGATGAGGTGACCGTGGTACTGGCCGATGGCGACGAAACGGATGGCACGGTCGAAAGCTCTTCGGACGGCGACTATACGATCACCTTGACGGACGACGGCCCAGCGCTCGGTGAAAAAGTGACCGTCGCCTACGAAGAGAAGACGATAGGCGAGGGTGAACTCAAAGTACACGAGCCGCTGAAAGTCACTTATGGCTCGGGTAAAGTCTCGACCGTCGCGGTGGAAGAAAACGAAAAGGTGTACAACGGAACCACCCTCATAACGATAGAAAAATCCTCCGTCGATACGGGATTCGCGAGCCTCGTCGAGAAGAGAGAAGCGCTCACGTCGAGGCTTGAACGATTGAGCGAACTCGCGGTGGACAGGATAATATACGCGCCCGTGAGCGGGACGGTGTCGGAGGTGGCCGTGGAAGAAGGCGGGTCGCTTACGACGAGTTTGTCCGCGCTGACGACGAGCGAGAGCGCCGTGATGACGATAGCCGCGAAGGACAAGATAGCGCTGAGCGTGGATATAGACGAGCTTGACATCGGTGCGATCAGCCCCGGACTCGAGACGGACGTCGAGGTAGACGCTATCGAGGGCGAGACCTTCCATGGGAGCGTCGTCGAAGTGTCGGATGAGGCTGACGTTGATACGGGCGTCGCGAAGTACGGCGCAGTCATAGAGATAGAGCGCACGGACGCGATGAAGGAAGGCATGAGCGCGACGGCCACGATAACGAAGGAAAAGCGCGAAGGAGTGATCACGATACCTCTGGACGCCGTGCAGGAGTTCGGGGAGAGGATATTCGTCTACACCGCAGTGGACGGCGAAAGCGGCGTACCCACGGGAGAGCAGGCGGTAGAGACGGGGCTGTCCGACGGCACGAAGGTCGAGATCGTCAGCGGCCTGAACGAAGGCGACGCGGTATACTATCTGCCGGCGTCCTCCGACGAAACTGAGACAGGGCAGATGGGTGCGTTCCCGATGATGGGCGGCGGCGGTCAGGTCAGGGTGGTGAACGGCGAAAGACCCCAGCAGGCAGGCAGCGGATCGGGCGGCGCTCCTCCCGGCGGCGGATCTGGCGGCGGCGCTCCCTCCGGCGGCTGAGAAGGGGGTCCCCGATGATAGAATTCAATGACGTTTCCAAACTGTACGAGACGGACGGCGAGACGATACACGCGCTCGATCACGTGAGCATGAGCATAGAGAAGGGTGAGTTCGTAGGCGTTACGGGCAGTTCCGGTAGCGGCAAATCCACGATGATGCACATCATGGGGTGTCTCGACGCGGTCACTTCAGGAGTCTACCTGCTGGAAGGCCAACCGATAGAAAATTACTCGGAAAATGAACTCGCTGAAATACGCAACAGGAAGATAGGCTTCATCTTTCAGAACTTCAATCTCCTGAATCGCATGACGATAGAGGAGAACGTGGAGCTGCCGCTCATATACCGCGGGGTCAGATCCGCGGAGCGGCGGCGGCTCGTGGGCGAGGCGCTCGGGCAGGTCGGGCTGTCGGACCGGCGCAAGCACACGCCGAACAGCGTTTCGGGCGGGCAGCAGCAACGAGCCGCGATAGCGAGGGCCATCGTGACGGATCCCGCGCTGATACTGGCGGACGAGCCGACAGGCAACCTCGATTCGCGCACGGGCACGGACATCATGACGCTGTTCTCGGAGCTGAACGCGGCGGGCAGAACCATCGTCCTTATCACGCACGACGCGGGTGTGGCGGCGCAGACCCACCGGATCGTGCGTCTGGCGGACGGGCATATAGAGGAAGACTCGAAGGAGACAAAAAATGGCGCTGCAATCTTTTAAAATAGCGTGGAAGGCCATCGCCGCGAACAAGATGCGTTCCTTCCTGACCATGCTCGGCATCATCATCGGCGTCCTCGCCCTCGTCGTGCTCGTCTCGCTTGTCACGAGCGCCACGAGCGCCGTTACGGACAGCATAGAGTCCATGGGAAATGACATGCTGACCGTCGCCGTGCTGGACGACAAGGGAAACCCGATCAAGCTGAAGGACATGGACGATATCGCGGGCGACGAGAGCATCGCGCTGACGACGCCCATACTGCAGCTGAACGGGACGGCGAAGGTCGGCAACGAGACGTACGACGTCTCCGTCGAAGGCACGAACAGCGCGTATTTCAGCATCGAGGGCAGCGAACTCGCCGCCGGAAGATTCCTGAAGACGGCGGATCTCGATAACGTCTCGCACGTCGCGGTCGTCAGCTATGAGGCGGCCGAGGACGCCTTCGGCATAGACTCCGCCGCGGGCGCGCGGGACGTGGTCGGCCAGACCGCCCTGCTGAACGGCAGGAAGTTCCTCGTGGTAGGCGTCCTCGCGGAGGACGAATCGATCATGGCGGCGATGATGAGCTCGAACGCGGTGTACATCCCGTTCACGACGGCCGAGCGCATGTCCGACTCGGGCTCCGGCATATCGCAGTTCTACGCTGCGGCCAAAGACAGCGAGAGCGTTGACCGCGCTGAGCAGGCGCTGACGGAAGCCCTCACGTCGAGGTTTAGGGGCGACGAGGACGCCTTCCGCATCCTGAACCAGAACACGCTCGCGGACACGATGAGCGACGTAACGAACATATTCGCCCTGCTGCTCGGCGGCATCGCGGCCATCTCCCTTCTCGTGGGCGGCATCGGCATCATGAACATCATGCTCGTCTCCGTGACGGAGCGCACGCGCGAGATAGGAATACGCAAGGCCATAGGCGCGCGGCGCGCGGGCATCATGCTCCAGTTCATCATCGAGGCCCTCGTCATCTGTCTCATAGGCTGCACCATAGGCGTAGCGGCCTCGGGAGGCATAGTGACGCTCGTGAGCGCCGCCATGCCGGACATGACCTTCAGTCTGTCGGGCGGCGTCATCGTAGTGGCCGTGCTCTTCTCGACGGCGATAGGACTCCTGTTCGGGCTCTACCCCGCGAGAAAAGCGGCCGGGATGAACCCCATAGACGCCCTGCGCTACGAATGAGCGAACGGCTCGATTGTCTTTCACTTTCTCGCGCGTCCTGATGATTATCCATGCGCCCTGGCGATAGAATCATCTTGGGATAGCGCGTCGCCCCACACGCACCTACACCCCGACACCCTCAGCGGGTTTTGTAACACGCCTGTCATTGATTGACGGGCGTGTTTGCTATATAATGTGTTTCCAGCCTGCGCTATGCACAATAAATTGTATATGATGATAATTGAAAGGGACAAAGGCAAGGATGACTCAGATACTGAAAAGGGACGGCGCACTGGTGGATTTCAACGGCGCCAAGATATTCAAGGCCATCGAGAAGGCCATGCTCGAGACTACCGAAGGGGTGGACAAGGCGCTCGCGACGAACATCGTGAGCCAGATACAGAAGCAGGTGGAGCAGAGCGGGCGCGACGTCACGGTCGAGGACATTCAGGACCTCGTCGAGGATTTTCTCATGGAGAGCGACCGCAAGGAGGTCGCGAAGAAGTTCATCATTTACCGCTACGAGCGCGACAAGACGCGCGACGCGCGCAAACGCCGCGACGGTCGCGTCATCACAGATGAGTTTGTGAGCGCTTACAAGCACATGCCCTCGCCGATGAGCCAGCTCGGGAGTTTCGTGTACTACCGCACCTATTCCCGCTGGGTTCCGGACGAGCAGCGCCGCGAATACTGGTGGGAGACGGTCAGGCGCTCCGTCGAGTACAACTGCAGCCTCGTGCCGACGTCGAAGGATGAGGCGGAGCAGCTCTTCCGCAACATCTTTGAGCTGAAACAGTTCCTCTCGGGCCGCACCTTCTGGGTCGGTTCGACCGACGTGTCCCGTTATTATCCTATGTCGAACTACAACTGCTCGTTTCAGGTCATCGACAGCTTCTCGTCGTTCAGGGATATCTTCTATCTGCTCATGGTCGGTTCGGGCGTGGGCGTGCGCGTACTGAAGAGCGATGTGGAGAAGCTGCCGCCCATCAGGTCGGGCGTCGAGATCATCCACGAATCCTACACTCCCATGCTGCGGACGCTCAGGCAGGACAGCACGGCGCTCGAATTTACGCACAACGACACGATCAAGATCACGATCGGCGACAGCAAGGAGGGCTGGGTGCAGTCGATGGACTCCTTTCTCCGGACGCTGTGGAGCGCGGAGTTCCGTAAGATCAACACGATTATTCTCAACTACGACCACGTGCGGTCGAAGGGTGAAAAGCTTCGCACGTTCGGCGGAACTGCGAGCGGTCACCAGAGCATGAAGAACATGTTCATGAAGATAGGAAACATCGTGGAGAAAGCGTCGGTACGCGCGATAGACGGTCGGGTGAAGCTCCTGCCCATCGACTGCCTCGACATAGCCAACATCATCGGCGAGAATGTCGTCGTCGGCGGCGTGAGGCGTACCGCGGAGATCGTGCTCGTGGATCAGGACGACGACGAATGTATAGCCGCCAAGAGCGAACTGTACAAGAAGGAGGGCGAGAAGTGGGCGCTCGATCCCGCGATCGCGCATCGGCAAATGAGCAACAACTCCATATATTACACGCGCAAGCCCACGCGCGAGGGTCTGAGCTGGCATCTGAGGCAGATGCGTTATTCGGGCGAGCCGGGTTGGGTCAACGAGAAGGCGGGCAAGAAGCGCAGACCGAACTTTCAAGGCGTCAATCCCTGCGCGGAGATACTCCTCGACAGCAAGGGACTGTGCAATCTGACCACCGTCAACGTGATGGGCTTCGTCGACAAAAACGGCAAACTCGACAGGGACGGATTGCTCGCGGCGCAACGCCTCTCGGCAAGGGCGGGTTACCGTATGACGTGTGCGGAGCTTGAGATTCCCGAGTGGAATGCCGTGCAGCAGCGCGACAAGCTGCTCGGCTGTTCGCTGACAGGGTGGCAGGATATGGTCAACGCCACACGCATCGGTATCGACGAGCAGAAAATGCTGCTCGCCGACCTGAGAAGGGTCGCGAAGGACGCGGCCAAAGTCTACGCCGAGGAGTTAGGCGGCGGCGAGCCGCTGCTCGTCACGACGATCAAGCCGGAGGGGACGCTTTCGCTCCTGCCCGTTGTGTCGAGTGGCGTCCACTTTTCGCACTCCCCTTATTTCATCAGGCGCATACGCATATCGGCGGACGATCCGCTCGTGAAGGTCTGTGAGGAACTCGAGTATCCCGTGTACCCCGAGGTGGGTCAGCAGCTTGAAAACGCGACTACGAAGGTCGTGGAGTTCCCCGTGCGCGCGCCCGCCGGTCGCATCAAAAAAGACGCGAGCGCTATTGAGCAGCTCGAGATATACAAACTTTTCATGGAACATTACGTCGACCACAACTGTTCGATAACGATACACGTGCGCGATGATGAGTGGGAAGCGGTTGAGCAGTGGGTGTGGGAAAATTGGGACGACCTCGTCGCGCTGTCCTTCATGTCCTACGACGACAGTTTTTATGAGCTTCTGCCTTTCGAGGAGATATCGAAGAAAGAGTATGAGCGCCGGGTCGCCGACATGAGACCCTTCATTCCCTCGCTCATATCCAAATTTGAGAAGGAAGAAACGGACTACGACATAGGCGACGAAGGCTGCGAAAGGGGAGTCTGCCCCGTACGTTGACAGAGAATAACGCGGAGAATATAATGTCTTTGATGGGATGATAGTGTCCGCGCGTTTATCGCAGTTCGTTTTGGGTATATACGTATCGACGGCTGTTTCCCGCGCGGAGATGAACTGATCAACGAGGCGGCAAAGCGAAGGCAAACAAGAGGAGAAGCAACAGAGGAAGGAGCAATTTTAATGAATCTTTTCAAACGGGATGCGACTTTGCATGAATTTTCATGGGAGAACCTTGGCGACATCAAGGAAGGGCGCGGCGACCTTGGCGAGGATATGCCGGTGCTCGTGTATAGGCTCATGCAGTATACGATGCTCGACATACTGACGAAGGATTTCGGCGCGGACAAGGCAAACGAATATTTCAGGAAGGCCGGTTTCCTCGCGGGGCAGGAGTTCGCGAAGAACGTGCTCGACCTCACGGTGGAACTCAACCAGTTCCTCGCTGACCTGCAGGACGCTCTGAAGGAGCAGAAGATAGGCATACTCCGCATGGAGGCCTTTGACGCGGACACGGGGAACATGGTTCTCACGGTCGGACAGGATCTCGATTGTAGCGGTCTGCCCATAACGAACGAAACCGTATGCAATTACGACGAGGGCTTTATCGCGGGCATTCTGAACGCGTACACGGGCAAGGAATACACCGTGAAGGAAGTGGATTGCTGGGCGAACGGCGACAGAGTCTGCCGTTTCAACGGCACGGTGACAAACTAGGATAATTTTGCGTTTGCGGCTGCGCGTCGGCAGAATGGAATAATTTTTTTATTTGCGCCGGCGCGTCGACCCGTTGGAAAGGCATTCGCGTTTAAGGCCGCGCGTCGGCCGGGAAAGGAAGGTGGTCGCGATATCGGACACGACTGCTGATACCCTGTTCCTCTATCTGCGCGACCTGCTGTATTATCCGAATCGCGCCAAGCTCGACAGTGACGCCCTACCCGAAGATTTTCGTGAATTGGGCGAGGGTTTGGTTTATTTCGGCCAAATGCTCACGGAGGCGCGAACGCTCGCGATGGATATCTCGAGGGGCAATCTCGACTGCTCTCTGCCCTCTTCCGACAACGAACTCGCGTCCAGCCTCAAATCTCTGCACGCGACGCTGAAACATCTGACCTGGCAAGCGCAGCAGGTGGCCAAAGGCGACTACGAGCAACACGTCAATTTCATGGGCGAGTTCTCGAACGCTTTTAACGAGATGACCGGCCAGCTGAGCGAGCGCAGAGAGAGCCTGGCACATGAGATGGACGAGATACAGCGTAAAACGAGAGATTTGGCTCGCTCGAACAGTCTCTTTGAAACCATCACGAGCATGATGACCGAATGGATCGTCATGATCGACCGTGAAACGGGCGAGCATCTTTTCGCCAACCACCCGATAAAAAACGATCTGGCGAGCGACCTCTTCGAGTCACAGCTCTACGAGATACTCTTCGACTACGTGAAGGAGATGGGCGACAGCGACGAAACCGTCACGGAGGAATTCCCCCTGCTCAGCGACTTCGCCATACAATGGTTCAGAGTCATACTCTATCCCGTCAAATGGTACGAACACAGTGCCGTCGCGGCCGTCCTCGCGGACGTTACGGGCGAGAAGGAACAGTTGCAGGCGCTTGAGAACGTCGCGTACAAGGACATGCTGACGGGTACGTACAATCGCCACTTCGGGATGAAGCTCCTGAACGAGTGGATAAGCCAAAAGCGGCATTTTGTCGTCTGCTTCGTCGATATGGACAGGCTCAAATACGTGAACGACGTGTTTGGCCACGCCGAGGGCGACAAATACATTTTGAAAGTGACGGAACTGCTGTCGGAGTTTTCGCCGGACGTCCATGTCGTCAGGCTCGGCGGCGACGAATTCATGCTTCTCGCGAGCGATTTCACGCTCGAAGAAGCGGACAGACAGCTCGAGAAACTGCGGGATGAACTCGTATCGGAGGACTATTCCAGCGAGGACGGGAGCATCGTTTACAAGCGCAGTCTCAGCTACGGCAACGTGGAGGTCACGGAGGACAATACGGTCTCGCCCGGCAATCTCCTGTCGACGGCGGACGAGAAGATGTATGAGTATAAAAAAGCGCACAAGGCGGAACGGCGCGATGAGGCCGGATAGACGGGCGGCGATACTGTTACAGGATCATCTGTAGACAAAACGCGGGCAGCCTTTTGGAGCTGCGGCGTTCTGTGTGGCGAACGGAATTAATCAGTGTTTCCATAACCATATTTTGTGAAGGAGGTATTTCGAATGGCTGCAAATTTATTGTTCAAGGGAGGTAAGGTCGTCACGACCGAAAGCACGTACCGAGCCGACGTGGCCGTGAAAGGTGAGAAGATCGTCGAGATTGGCACGAGCCTGAAGGCGGGCGCGGAAACCGAGGTCGTGGACTGCCGCGGCAAACTCGTTCTGCCGGGCGCTATCGATGCTCATACACATCTCGCCATGCCGTTCGGCGGCACGATAACTTCGGACGACTACGAAGCGGGCACGCGCTCGGCGGCGTGCGGCGGCACGACCACCGTGTTCGACTTCATTCTACAGGACTTCAAAGAACCGTTTCCGAAGGCGATCAAGCGGCGGGACAAGCTCGCGTCGGAGCAGGCCGTCGTGGATTACTCGTTTCACCTCGCGGTCAAGGATGTGTCGAACGGGTTGCTGAACACGATGGAAGAAGCCGTCGCGATGGGCGTTCCGAGCTTCAAGGTATTCATGGTCTATGACTTTGGCGTCACCGACGGCGTGTTCTATCAGACGCTCGAACATTCGAAGAAGATAGGAGCACTCATCGCCGTGCACGCGGAAAACAACGAGATGGTCAACTTCCTGACGGCCAAATATCTGTCCGAGGGCAAGACCTCCGCGTGGTATCACTATATGTCGCGGCCGGAGTTCGTCGAGGGCGAGGCCGACGTGAGAGCCATACAGTGGGCGAAGAGCCTGAACGCGGCGCTCTACATCGTCCACCTCGCGAACGCGCAGGGAGCGGCGGCCGTCACGCAGGCGAGGGCCGAAGGCTATCCCGTGTTTGCGGAAACATGTCCGCAGTACCTGAACTTTACGAGCGACGTATACAAGAGGAAGGACGGCGCCCACTTCGTATGTTCGCCTCCGATAAAAAATAAGGCGTCGCAGCGCGCGCTGTGGGATGCGCTGAAGCGCGGTGATATTCAGACGGTCGCCACCGACCATTGCCCTTTTTTGAAGAGCGAGAAGAAGTGGGGCGCGAAGGACTTCACGAAGATACCGAACGGCTGTGCCGGCGTCGAGAATATGTACCCGTACATGCTGTCTGAGGCGAACAGAGGGCATATCACCTTCAATAAGGCTGTCGAGGTCTGCTCGACGAACGTGGCCAAGATATTCGGGCTTGACCATCTGAAGGGCGCGATAGAGGCGGGTCGCGACGCGGACATAGTCGTCTACGACGCGAAGAAGCGTTTCACGGTAACGAACAGAGCGATGCACGGTTCGACCGACCATACGATATGGGAGGGCGCGGAACTGAAAGGCTATCCCGAGGCTACGTACAGTCGCGGGAATCTCGTGTATAGAGAAGGGAAATTCTACGGGAAAAAGGGTGCGGGCCGCTTCATCAAGTGCAAGCCGATCAAACTCACGTCGCCCGAGCTGAACGACAACAAGTAGGAACAGCCCGCTATTCCTCGTCCGCTCGCGCGCGGATCGTGCCTTCTATCACGTAAACGCCGGAGTTCTTGTCGCTTTTCACGCCGAAGAGGGCGGGGGCGGCCACGAGGCGGCGTATCGGTATCTCGAAACGGTAACGCAGGGAGCCGTCGGCGGTCGGATCCTCGTCGGCGGCTACGGATATCTCGCCAGGAGAAACGCCGGCCGCGCGGGCGAGCCGCGACGCCGCTTCGGTGCGCAGCGCCTCGCTGAACCCTCCCGCGTCCGCGGCGGCCTCGCGGCAGTCGCGCGCTATCGATTCCGCTCGTACGGTCAGCGCGAAATTGCCCTGAGCGAGTCCTATCTGCATGAGCAGTCCGAGTATGAGCGGCAGGATCGCGAGAAGCGCTATGAACTGTTTCATGACTCGATGCTGTCGCGAGCCGCTTCGTACAACGCTTTGCCGGACACGCGGGTCAGGCTTGCGTCATCCGTCCCCGCTATCACGCCGTACAGAAACACGCCGAGCGCTATCATCGCGATGAGTACGATGAACTGTTTCATTTGCGTGTCGTCGTTTCTTTCTTGCGACGCGCGTTAGTCGCCTCCGTGGGCGCAGCGATATATCGACAGCAGAACACCATGTTACTCACCACCTTTCGACCCAAACCCCAGTTTGGCCTGCATCTCCGTCTTCGCTGAGTCGGTCAGACCCTGCGTCGTGTCCTGAAAACTCAGCACCATAGCGGATATCGCGATACCGAGTATTATCATCGCTAGAAGTATTATCATTTGTTTCATAAGTCACCTCCCAAAATCATCGCTGTTCTTAGTGCGTTCCGATAGAAGTGCGTTCCGATAGAAGTGCGCTCCAATAGAAAGTCCTGCCCCCTTCCTTCAAAAAAATAACGTTTCAAAAAGGTCACGCTGTTCGATATAGTACGATACGAATATGAAATTCATGAGCACGACAAGGACGTTCAACACGGCGGGGAAATATATGAGATCGCTGTATATCTCGTTGCGCCTTTTCAGCGCCGTCGTGCGGGCTTCCTTGATCGCGCTTTGATACGAGAGCAGCGTCGACGATAATTTTTCCGGCGACACGTCGTCCCACCTCGCGAGTATGTGGATGAAGTCGCCGGCCATCGGCGTATTCACTTCCTCCGCAAAGCGTCGGACCATTTCGTCCTTCCGGTTCATGCGGAGCAGCGCGAGCGCTCTGCGGAACGCCGGCGCGAGATCGCCTTCCGCGCGGGCGAGCTGTTCGAAGAGAGCGTCGGCCGGTATGTGCGCGTCGCCCGAGGACGCTATGATGTTGCGCGCGGCGCTGATGGACTCGAATATCTCGCGATCCGCACGCTCGTTCCGCCTTGCCCTCGGCAGTATGTCTCTGAGCCGCGCTCCGAGTGGCGCGCCGAATCTCATCATCGCGCGAGGATAACCGAGCGCGACGATCACCCTGTCTCTGACCCGGGCGAGTCTCGATTCGTTGGGGGAGAGAACCACGGCGCCCGAACATATGAGCAGTATCGCGAAGGAGCATATGATGGTATCGTTCATGTTACACCTCATTTCAATTCACATTCCGCGTCGCTTCACGGATCGCCACCTCAAAAATCCAACTTCCTGTTCGTTATCACCTCGATGAGCACGAGATTCATGAAGAACAGGAAGACTGCGGCCACGAAGAACCCGAAGCCTTCGGCCGTCGCGAACTGATTGCGCGCGAAACGCGCGGGACTCAGGCCGAGCAGCGTCACGGAGACGAAGAACGAGCCGACGTACGAGAGCGGGATGAGAAATACGACGAGCCGCACGGACTCTCCGTTGATACGCTTCCTCTCCTCGGCGAGGGCGCGCGCTTCGCGCAGCTGTGACAGGATGTCTTCGATCGCGAGGGAAATGTCGCGGCCCGTCAGCGCGGCTGAACGGATGTTGTATGCCAGCATACGTCCCCAGTTCGTGCCTATGCCGTAAGCTAAGGCGTTCGCGGCGGCCGCTACGCGTTCGCGGCTGCCCGTGCTTCGCAGCTCCATGAGCAGCGCCGACAGCAGTCTGCGGGTAACAGGTATGCCCGCGGCTTTCTCGATTGTCTTTTCAATCGCGTCCTCGATGTTGCATCCCGATATCCAGTATTGCGTCAACAGCGCGGACACGAGGTTCTCACCCTCGTAGCTGCCCACGCGGCGGATGCGTTCAAGTCGGACGCGCAGGTACAGGTACGGGAGCGACGCGAAGGCGAGCGCGATGGCGAAAGAGAGAAAGGGCGTCAGGTTCGTCGCCGACGCGGTGAACACGATGAAGAACATCGCTATGAGCAGGGTCAGGAACGCCGTGGGCGTCAGCGGTCTTTTCATCGTGGCCGCGAGCAGGCCGCTCAGGTGGCTGCCTATCGCCGAGGGGGTAGACGCGAGCCTCCGCGCCGGGTCAAGTCTACGTCTGCGCCGCAGCGCGGCCATGAGCCGCGCGATGTCGCCGCGCATAAAAATGAGTATACCTGTGAGCAGCGTCAAGTATATGGCGGCCGACGCGACGGAGATAACCGCGTAGGGATCGAAGCCCGTCATGACATCCGGCTCCTGTCACTCAACCCTTTCAGGCAGAGGTCGAAGGCGGCGAAGGCGTCCGCGTCCTCCTCGAGTCCTATGTCGCGCTTGTCCTGGCCGACGTGGTAGGTCCACTTCCATGAGTCAGCCGACCTTCCGTAGCGGCAAATCTCGTACATGAGTACGCGCGAGCCATCCTCGGAT
>JAISZM010000117.1 GCA_031269205.1 Eubacteriales Family XIII. Incertae Sedis bacterium
GTCCGTCCGCGATGTAGAGCGTGGGAATGTCCGCCAAGATATTCTCGATGTCCGCGACCGCCTCGCCGCCTATGATCCATACCGTATGGCCGACGCCGTCGTCACAGGTGAAGTCATAGAGAGGTTCGCGCGTTTCCATCAGTTCCGAAAGGGTATCGGACAGCCTGTCGTTCGGTCTGCACGTGAGGAAAATTGGCCCGGTGTTCGCGTTCAGCGTATCCACGTGCCGTATCCGATCCGCCTCTTTCTCGACGCGCGTCAGTTCATGTTTCTTGATGCGGTCGTTCAGATAATCGTCTATCGACGCGCAGCCGACGAGTCCCGCCTGCGACCGCCCGTCCATGGTCAGCCTATAGATATAATAGCCGCGCGACTCGTCACTCGTGAATATCCCGTCGGCCGTCATTCGATCCAGATTTTCCTTGGCCTTTGCGTAGACAGACGGGTCGTACAGATCGGTGCCCTCGGGCAAGTCCACCTCCGCCTTGTCTATGTGCAGGAACGAGTACGGGTCGCCCTCGACCATCTCGCGCGCCTCCGCCGACGTCATGACATCGTAGGGAAGAGCCGCGACCTTATGCTCGTAACCCTTGGCGGGTCTGATCGCCTTGAATGGCTTTACCGTCGCCATATCTACTCCTAATAATAGTGGTGCCGTATCGGAACGCCGCGTCGCCGCGCCGCCGCGCCGTTACAATCCGAACTTCTCTGACAGTATCTCAACGATCTCCTCCCCTATGCGGCTCTGCGCCTCCGACGTGGATGCGCCGATATGGGGAGTGAGGGATATCTTCGGGTGCTTCAACACCTTCTCGTTCCTGGGAGGCTCCTCGGGATAGACGTCGAGTCCGACGCCGGCGAGCTTGCCCGAGTCGAGGGCGGCTAGCATGTCGTCCTCGTCGATGAGTCCGCCACGCGCGCAATTCACGAGGAAAGCGCCGTCCTTCATCTTCGCTATCTCCGCGGCCGTTATCATCGGTTTGTCGCTCTTGGGGACGTGCAGCGATATGAAATCGGCGCGCGCGAGCAGGTCGTCGAGACCGACGAACTCGAAACCCGCGCCCGCGGGCGTCGGGCCGATGATGTCGTAGTAGACGACATTCATGCCGAGCGCTTTCGCCTTGTCGGCCATGCTCTCACCTATGCGCCCGAACCCGATGAGTCCGAGCGTCTTGCCCGCGAGTTCGACGCCCTGGTAGTCCTTCTTCTCCCACTTGCCTTCGCGCATCGTCACGTTCGCCTCGTGCAGGTGGCGTGCGAGCGCGAACAGGTGCGCGAGCGCCAGTTCGGCCACAGCCGCGCTCGAGGCGTTCGGCGTGTTGCGCACCTCGATGCCGTTGTCCTGCGCGTAGGCCACGTCAATGTTATCCGTGCCGACACCGCCTCTGATGATGATTTTCAATCGTCCCGTCTCAAGCGCCGCGTCTAGTATCGGCTCTCCGACCTTTGTCGCGGAACGCACGACGACCGCGTCGTATCCTTTGATCTGCCCGGCGAGTTCGCTCGGCTCAAAGAACTGTTCCGTGAGTTCGCAGCCGAGCCCGCGCAGCTTCGCGGCTGTCGCCTTGTCCATGCCGTCCGTTGCCAAAACCTTAACCATTATCGGCTCCTTCCGCTCATTGTCTACAGCACCTTCTCACAAAGAGGTTCGATGATATCTCTGAGAGCGATCATAGGGAAACAGCTATCCGTTCTCCCGCTCGAATTCTTTCATGAATTCGACGAGGTGTTCCACCCCCGCCTTTGGCATGGAGTTGTATATCGAGGCCCTCATGCCGCCGACCGAGCGGTGACCTTTCAGGTTTGTCATGCCGTAAGCGATACTCTCATTTACGAATTTCGCGTCAAGCTCCTCGTTGACTGTGCGGAACACGACGTTCATGAGAGAGCGGTTTTCGGGTGCGATGGGCGCCTTGTAGAAATCCGTCGAATCGAGATAGTCGTAAAACAGCTTCGCCTTCTCGATGTTACGCTTCTCCATGGACTCTATGCCGCCCTCCTTCTCGATGTGTTCGAGCATGAGCATGGCGATATAGATGGGCCAGCACGGCGGCGTGTTGTACATTGAATTATACTCGGCCATCTTCTTGTAGTTCAGCGTCGTGGGCGTTCCCGGCAGCGGATCCGTCAGCAGATCCTTTCTGATGATGACAATCGTCAGCCCGGCCGGCGCTATGTTCTTCTGAGCGCTCGCGTAGATGATCCCGTACCTCGACACGTCGATGGATTCCGACAGAATGCACGACGACATATCGGCCACGAGCGGAACGCCGCCCGTATCGGGAACGTACTTCCACTTCGAGCCGTATACCGAGTTGTTCTCGCAGATGTGCACGTAGTCGGCGTCCGGCGTGAAGGTGAGTTCGTTCTGTTGGGGAATGCGCGTGAAGCCCTCTTCCTTCGTCGAACCCGCGATATTTATTTCCTTCCCCTCGAAAAGCAACGCCTCCTTGTAAGCGTTCGTGGAAAAGTGACCCGTAAGGACGTAATCCGCCTTGCCGCTTCCCGTCAGCAAGTTGGCCGGAACCATCGCGAACTGCAACGTCGCTCCGCCCTGCAGGAACAGCACCTCGTAGTCGTCCGGTATTCCCATGACCCTGCGGAACAGGGATCTCGTGTTCTTGATGATCTCGTCGTACGTCTTCGATCGATGGCTCATCTCCATGACGGACATGCCCGAACCTTTGTAGTCCATGATTTCAGCCGCCGCTTCCCTGAGTACCGACTCGGGGAACATGGACGGTCCCGCCGAAAAATTATAGATCCTTGTCAACCTCCCAACCTCCTTTTTCCTTCTCACGATTCCTCTGTCCAAGGCGTGCGCCGGTGGAACGTCGTTCCGTCCGGCTTCAACATCCCTTTGGAAACTTACCGCAACATACCCGCCAGCTTTTCCATCTCGCCGCCGAGTTCATCGTCCGTAAAACAGTAGCTCATTTCCGTATAGCCGGATCTGAGCGCCGCAACATCGTCCTTGATCGTCCTGCCGCGCAACACGAGGTCGGCTATGAGTTCGGCCGCTTTCGCGAACTCATCTTCGCCCCAACCGAAGCGTGTCATCTCCGATACGCCGATCCTGAGCGCGCCGGAAGCCGTGAAGCCTTCTTCCTCGGGCGTGGCCTGATAATTTACGATAATGTTGTTTTCCTCGAGCTTTTCGGCTAGTTCCGCGCCCGCCGCGTATCCGACGCGGATGATGACCTGATGCGTCTCCGTATACGATATGGCGGGATCGCCCGCCACATCCAACCCCGCGTCCGCGAGCGACTTGGCGAAACTCTTCGCGTTCTTTATGACGTTTTTCTGATACTCGTCTTTGAAGCAGTTCATCTCGTAGGTCGCCATGAGCAGACCGAGCAGTGTACCCAGATGATGGTTCGAGACGCTGCCGGGGAATATTCTCGACTCCACCGCCTCCCACAGCTCGTATTTCACGTCGGCCTCGCTGTAGTCGGACGCTATGACGCCGCGCTGTGTGCCGAAGAAGGTCTTGTGCGTCGAACCCGTCACGATCTCCACGCCCTCCGCGAACGGATCCTGAAAATACTTGCCGACGAGACCGAGCACATGCGCCATATCGTACATGATCGTCGTCTCGACGCCGAGTTCGTCCACGGCCTTCCTGATCTCCGCGACAGGTTCCTTGTGGAGAACCATGCTCTTGCCGAATATGATGAGTTCGGGGCGGTATTTCTCGAGGAGTCTGACGGTCTCGGCCGTGTCTATCTTGAACGTGTTGTCGTGTAGTACGGGAAAGTTGACCAGAGCCGTCTTCTCCGTCTTCGGATCGATCGCGATGTAGTCGTGCAGCGCGCCCATCGGCTGCGCCGACAGATGGCCGCCGCGTATGATGTGGTTGTTCATAATATAGCCGAGGCGTTTGGCCTCAACCTTGCGGTTCGCTCTGTTTTTCCAGTCCATGAGGGCGCTGAACACGGCCGCGTTCGACATCTGTCCACTCGTCGCCCTGATCTCCATGTTCCTGCAACCCAAATACTTCTTGAACTCTTCCGTGAGCAAAAGCTCCACCTTATGTATGAATTTCGTGCCCTGATAGTAGAACACGTCGAAGTCATAGAACGACTTCATCTTCTTGTGCTCCGCGTAGCGGAAGGAGGGGTCGAGTATGGACAGAATGCGCGCCGCGCGCGAATGCGACTGTTCCGACGGGATCAGGTTGATACATTCGGTTTGTCTCCACAGATGGTTCTCGCGCGCGGCCTTTATGAGTCCGGCCGCCTTGGCCTTATAATCCACCGACAGGTCGGAGTCGTCGGCGGTATCGTAAACCGTGTCCGCGTCCTTGCCGTGCCCGTGTATGATGGCTCGCGAATACGGCGGCGTATCACTGCGCAGATGCCACTCGACGCCGACGCCGACCGAGAACTCGTCCCCGATCTCTATGTCCATCTCTTCGTCCGGCAGCAGGTCGGAGCGCACGAGCGCAAGACCGATAAAGCGCTTGTCCGTTTCGTCCGTAAAGACCATGTCGAGACCCTTCCCCGCGGTCTTATAGTAGGGAACGACCGCGCCGCTCGTGACGCAACCGATCTCGACGCCGTCCTTGAATATCCTGTCGCCCGCGCGGGGCACGCCATTGTCCGTCATGCAGAAGGGCTTGACCACACGCGGCAGATCCGCGATGTCGTCAAAGTGGCGTGTGAAAATGCGTTCGAAGGTGAGGAACTGCCGGTGAAGGCTCTCCCTGCCGATAAAATCGCCCTTCGTTTCCGCGAAACTCACAGCGAACTTAGCCATCGGTATCGAATATATCGGTATCTCCCCACCGTCCGGCCTCGCGCCGAGTTCATGGCCGTAGAGCGGTAGCGCCGCCTCAAGCCTGAGCGTATCCCGGGCGCCGAGGCCAACGGGTTTCGCTTCCTTCTCGATGAGCAAATTCCAAATAAAGACCGTGTCGTCCCGGGGTACAAATATCTCGTAGCCGATGGATTCACCCGTATAACCTGTCTTGGCGAGCCAAACGTCCTTGCCCCCGAGGTTCGCGAAGCCGAGGCTGTTCCTCATAGGCTCCGTGAGGAGGGGGTCAGACGCGACCGATATGAGTATGTTCTTCGACTCGGGACCCTGTATCGAGATCATGCCGATCTCCTTCGTCCTGTCCTCGATGTTCGCGTCGAAATTTTTTATCCGCTCCGTCAGGTGAGTCCAATCCTTTTCAGCGTTGTCCGCGTTCACGACGAGCAAAAAACTATCCTCGAAGTATCTGTACAGATACGCGTCGTCTATCGCGCTGCCCGCTTCATTCGAAATGAGCGTATACTGCGATTCCATGACGCCGATCGCCTCGCAGTTGTTCGTGAGCACATGCTGCAGGAAAGCCACGCGCTCCGGCCCTGAAACGATGAATCTGCCCATGTGGGAGATGTCGAACAACCCCGCTTTGCGGCGCGTATACAGATGCTCGGCGATGGCGCCGTCGGGGTAGTTGATCGGCATATCGTAGCCGTCGAAATTCGCCATGACACCACCGAGCTTTATATGCTCCTCATGCAGCGCCGTTTTTTTTATGTCCGTCATCATCCATCCTCCTTGTCCACACGTTTCCATCAAAACACGGGCGGCCGTGCCGCTTCACTCGTCTCAGCAAGACCCCGGCATCCGCCACAGGGAAAATGAGATCGGCCGCCACATAACCATATCTTATTTCGCTGAACCCTTCCAAGTTTCGATGCGTTCTCAACCGTTATAAAAAAATACAAGACGAAAACCTCACCTTGTATCTCTGTCTTCGTTACCTGAGAGAATCACCGCGTAGCGGCTTTCTCCTTCGGTGCCGAAAGGCGTTTCCTTTCGGGTTTTTTCAGAGTTCCGTCCGGCAACGATCTGTTGCCATTCTAACGCACGCGCACGATTACGTCAAGCAAAAAACCGAAAATCGGGGGAGGGATGGTGGACATCGGGTGACTATTCAGTCGCCACGCTAGTTCTATTCCCCATACGTGATATAATTCATGAAAATCAGCCGCGGCAATTTTTTCAGATGAAGATGGCGACGGGATCGTGAATTTTGGAGGGACAGACCGGATGGATGAAACGGACGGCGCGACGACGCGCGGGTTTGAGCGCAAGCCCGAGTGGCTGCGCAAGAGATTCTCTCAGGGAGCGGACACGGCGTTCACGGGCGGCGTACTCGGCGACCTGCGGCTGAACACGGTCTGTCGCGAGGCTCTGTGTCCGAACTACGCGGACTGCTTCTCGCGGCGAACCGCGACGTTCATGATACTCGGAACAAACTGCACGCGCGACTGCGCGTTCTGCAACGTGACGCACGGGACGCCCTCGGAGGTTGACGCGGACGAGCCGCGCCGCGTAGGCGAGGCGGTTCGGCGGCTCGGGCTGAAATACGTGGTCGTGACATCGGTCACGCGCGACGACCTTTCCGACGGCGGCGCGGGGCAGTTCGCCGCCGTCATAGGGTCGATACGCGAGCGCAGCCCGGGGACGGCGGTCGAGGTACTCATGCCCGACTTCGGCGGGTCGCCGGACGCTCTGCGAATCGTCGCGGACGCGGCGCCCGACGTGATAAGCCACAACATGGAGACCGTGCGGGAACTCTACCCCGAGGTGCGCCCGGGCGCGGACTACGACAGGTCGCTCGAGTTGATAGGCCGCGTCCGCGGGTTTGCGGCGAGGGAAGCGGTCGGCGGCGCGGCGGGTGCGGCGGTCGTCGGCGCGATTCGGAGCAAGAGCGGGTTCATGGTCGGGCTGGGGGAAAAGCGCGGGCAGGTGGGCGCGCTCATGGACGACCTCAGAGCCGTCGGCTGCGAGTTCCTGACGATAGGCCAGTACCTCGCGCCCTCGCGCGCGCACCACAAAGTCGTGGAGTACGTAACCCCCGAAATTTTCGACGAATACGCGGAAATCGCGCGGGCGAAAGGCTTCGCCTACGTGGCGTCGGCCCCGTTCGTAAGATCGTCCTACCGGGCGCACGAAGCGCTGAAAAGCCTGTAACCTCAACCGCGCCCGGCGCAACACCCGCTTGTACAATCGCCGTGTTTGAATTACAATATAGTTGATGAAAAACAGCGCAATAGTGTCGCCTGCCGCGGCGTGAAAGAGAGATAGACAGTGAACAGTGTTTTTTACTATGACAGCCCGGTCGGAAGGATCGGCGTCGCTTCGGACGGGGAGAGCGTCACGCATCTGTTTTTCACGAAACAAAGAAGCGAGGGGCTGTTCGCGGAGTTCCGCGAACGCGAAACCCCTTTGATACGCGGAGCGATAAAACAGCTGCGCGAATACTTCGACGGTAAGCGCCGGGACTTCGATCTGCCGCTCGCGGCGTCGGGGACGGCGTTTCAATGCTCGGTGTGGGACGCGCTTTGCCGCATCCCTTACGGGGAGACGCGCAGTTACGCGGAGATCGCGCGCGAGGTCGGACGTCCGAAAGCATTCCGCGCCATCGGCATGGCGAACAACCGCAACCCGATAGCCATCATCATCCCCTGCCACCGTGTCGTCGGCGCCGACGGCTCGCTCACGGGCTTCGGCGGCGGAATGGACGCAAAGGCGTGGCTGCTCGGACTCGAGAGGCAATAAAACGTCGCGTCGCGGGCTGATGCCGATGCGGATAGGCGCGTCACAATGGACGAGGCCGACTCAGTATGGTAAAATGTCTTTCGATGACACAGTACGAAAACCCCGCGGAAACATTGGCTTAGAACAGATAGAGGAGGGACATTCGGAACATGGGCAGGCACGGGACAATAGCGGGTCGCAAAGCGGCACAGGACGCAAAGAGAGGGGCGCTTTTCACGAAACACGCGAGGGCCGTCATGATGGCCGCGAAGGGCGGAGGCGACCCCGACTACAACGCCTCGTTAAAGAACGCCATTGAGCGCGCCAAGGCCATCAACCTCCCTAAGGATAAGATCGCGCAGGCCATCAAGAAGGGCACGGGCGAACTCGAGGGCGAAACGTACGAGGAGCTTGTTTACGAAGGGTACGGCCCGGGTGGCGTCGCCGTCGTCGTAGACGCGCTCACGGACAACAAGAACCGCACGAATTCAGCCATCAAGCATATCTTCGACAAACACAACGGCAACCTCGGCGTGCCGGGTTGCGTGGCGTACATGTTCGAGCGCAAAGGAGTGATTCTCATCGAGAAGGCTGACGGCGTTGACGAGGATACGCTCATGGAGGCCGCCCTCGACGCGGGCGCGGACGACTTCAAGACGGACGAGGAGTTTTACGAGATCGTCACAGCGACCGAGGATTTCCACATCGTGGCGGACGCCCTGCGCGCGGTCGGCTACGAACTCGCCGAAGCGGACATCGAACAGATCGCCAACATAGCGGCGGAACCCAAGACGGACAGCGAAAAGAACTCGCTGGCGAAGCTCATTGACGCCCTCGAAGAGCAGGACGACGTGCAGAAAGTGTACACAAACTGCGCGGTAGATTTCGGATGAGGGAAGGGAAACCGATCAGTGTTTTCCTGACATTTCTCACCCTTTCACGCTCCGCGCACGTTTTGTAATAAAAAAGTTACATTACTGCAATCATTATGGTATAATCAGTACCGTATTTTGATGGTGATTATTCGCAATAAGGAGGAACGGGCAAGATGCTGCAATTCGAACCAAGGGATAGCATACCGGCGAAGATTATAGTAGTCGGCATAGGCGGGGGCGGCGGGAATGCCGTGAACTGGATGATAGAATCCGGACTCGAAGGGGTGGAGTTTGCTGTCGTGAACACGGACGTGCAGGACCTTGAAGGTTCCAAAGCCGACATCAAGATACCCATAGGCGAGAAGATAACAGGCGGTCTCGGCGCGGGGCGCAATCCCGAGAAGGGGCAGGCGGCCGCCGAGGAAAACATTCAGGAGATAGAGGAAGCCATCAAAGGCGCGGACATGGTCTTCGTCACGGCGGGCATGGGCGGAGGCACGGGCACGGGCGCCGCGCCGATCATAGCGAAGCTCGCGCGCGACCTCGGCATCCTCACGGTCGGTGTAGTGACCAAACCGTTCAGCTTCGAAGGCAAGAAGTGCAGGGACAACGCTGAACTCGGCATAGGCTATCTGCGGAACTACGTCGACGCACTCGTCGTAGTCCCCAACGATAAACTCCTTCTGATCACCGACAAGAGCACCACGATAGAGCAGTCTTTCAAACTTGCGAACGAAGTCCTGCGCCAGGGAGTGCAGGCCATCACGGACATCATCACACAGTCGGGACTCATCAACGTCGACTTCGCCGACGTCAAGACCGTCATGGCGAACCGCGGCATGGCCCACATGGGAGTCGGACACGGTCGGGGCGACAACAGAGTCGCCGACGCCGTGACGGAAGCCGTTGAGAACCCGCTGCTCGAAACATCCATCGACGGAGCGCAGGCCATCCTGCTGAACGTGACGGGCGGGAAAGACCTGAGTCTCCTTGATGTCAACGACGCGGCGGAGCGCATAGAGCAGGCGGCCGACAAGGACGTCATACTCATCTTCGGCACGGCCGTATACGAAGATATGACGGACGAGATAAACATCACGGTCATCGCGACGGGATTTGAAGAGCATAGGGGCGAGTCACTTGAAGTGAAGCCCGAAAAGAAATCGACGGGCATCGACGGTCTTGACAGCGCCGACGAGAGTTTCACGAGCGACGACGTGTCCGGGTGGGGGAATTCCCCCGAGGACGCGGAGGACGATCCGATGAGGTTCGGCTTCGTGGACAAGGAGACCGAGCCCGATCAGGAGTCGCTCGGAACTCTGTACGGAACCGACGGCGGCGGCCTGAACGACTTTACCGTCCCTGACTTTCTCAAGAAAGATTGAAGATTGAAACATATCGCGTCGGGAGCGAACGCCGCGGTAAAACGCGCGCGCAAGCTGTTGCAAAAAAAAGGACGGGACACGGATGACGCCTTCATAATAGAGGGCTTCATTCTTATCGGGGACGCCGTGCGCGCGGGCGTCGAGATAGAGCGTGTCTTTGTGCGCGGCGCCGCTTCTGCCGGAATAATTGAGACGGAGTTGAAAGAGCTGCTCACGAGCGATGGTGAAGACTCCGGCGTCGAACCTGAAACGCGGAGCGCGAAAAGCGTCACCGAAACGGAAACAGCGAAGGGCGCGCCGCGGGGCATAGAGGTGGTTTCGCTCGCGGAGGATCTGTTCGACGCGCTCACGGACGCGGTTGCGCCGAAAGGCGTGATCGCCGTTGCGAAGAAACCACGCCGCGGCACGGACATGCGCGGCGACGCGCTGCTCGTCTTCGACAGGCTACAGGATCCAGGCAACGTCGGAACCATCATCAGGGCGGCCGACGCGATGGGCTTTGACGGCGTGCTCTGCGTGAAAGGTACGGCCGACCCGTTTTCGCCGAAGGTGGTGAGGGCCGCGGCGGGCGCTCTGTTCCGCATCCCCGTCTATGAGTGCGAGGGGCCGGACGAAGCGCTCGCGCGGCTGAGGGCGGGCGGCTACCTCATCGCCGCGCTCGACGTGAGAGGCGAAGCGCTCTGCTGGGACGTGGATCTCACAGGTCGCGTCGCCTTCGTCGTCGGCAACGAGGGCGGTGGCGTCGACGCGCGGTTCATAGATTCATCGGACATCACCGTCAGAGCGCCGATGACGGAAGGCACGGAGTCGCTGAACGTGGCGGTCGCGGCCGGCATGGCGATGTACGAGAGACGCAGACAGATCGACGCGGGCGGGGAGCGAGCGACGGCCGGATGAGCCGCGAACGGAGAGCGACGGCCAGATGAGCCGCGAACGGAGAGCGACGGCCGGATGAGCCGCGAACGGAAAACGACACAGCGCGACGGGCGCGTTGCTGTGTAAACCTAGACAAGGTGTGGATGTACGAGGAGAGAACGATGGACAGAAGACCCGAGCAAATTTTGGACGAAGCGAAGGATCTGCTCGCGGAGGCGAAAACCGAGCAGGATTTTGAGACGGCGAGGATCAGGTATCTCGGCAAGAACGGCGAAGTCACGGCGCTGCTGAAATCCATGGGCGCCGTCCCCGCGGAGGAGCGCAAGGAGTTCGGCAAGGCCGCCAACGCCGTGAAGCAGGAGATAGGCGAACTCATAAGCGGCGGCAAAGCCGCGCTCGCGCAGTCGCTCAGGGCGTCCAAACTCATGAGCGAACGCATAGACGTCACGGAGCCGGGCGCGGAACTGCCGTTCGGAACGCTCCACCCGATCACGCAGACCATAGACGAGATAAGCCGCATCTTCATGGGACTCGGTTACAGCATCACGGAAGGCCCCGAGGTCGAAACCGTGTTCAACAACTTCGACGCCCTGAACGCGGCGCCGAACCATCCTTCGCGCGATCTGACGGACACGTTCTACATCACGGAGGACACACTGCTCAGGACGCAAACATCTCCCGTCCAGATACGCACGCTCACGAGCAGCGAGCCGCCCATCAAGGTTATTTCCCCCGGCAGATGCTTCCGCGCCGACACTCCCGACTCGACGCACTCGCCCATGTTCCATCAGGTGGAAGGGCTGCTCGTCGACGAGGGCGTGACGATGGCCGACCTGAAAGGCACGCTCGACGCGTTCGCGAAGCGCATGTTCGGAGAGGACGCCCGCACGAAATTCCGACCGCACTTCTTCCCGTTCACTGAGCCGAGCGCGGAGATGGATATGTCGTGCTTCGTGTGCGGCGGCAAAGGCTGTCGCGTCTGCAAGGGCAGCGGCTGGATCGAGATACTCGGCTGCGGCATGGTTCACCCGAACGTGCTGAAGGTCGGCGGACTCGACACGGAGCGCTACACGGGCTTCGCCTTCGGCATGGGAGTCGAGCGCATAGCGATGCTGAAACACGGCATAGGCGATATACGCTTGTTCTATGAAAATGACATCCGCTTCATCGAACAGTTCGCATGAGTTTGATAGTGTAATTATAACGTAGCCGTTTTAGGTGTGAGGAAAAGGAGACGAAACCATAATGTTAGTGCCCTTGAGTTGGTTGAGAGAATATGTTGATATAGACGTGCCCGTCGATGAATTTGCGGAGCGCATGGTCATGTCCGGCTCGAACATCGAGACCGTGAAGAACTACGCGGAGGGAGTGAGCGGCCTCGTCGTCGGGCGCGTGGTGTCCGCGGAGCGCATCGACGGCTCAGACCACCTGAACGTGTGCAAGGTCGACGTCGGCGCGGCTTCGGAAGACGGCGAACCGTTGCAGATAGTCTGCGGGGCTGACAACGTCAGGAGGCCCGGGATACTCGTCGTCGTTGCGCTGCCCGGCGCCGTGCTGCCCGGCGATTTCAAAATCAAGAAGACGAAACTGTTCGGCACGAAGTCGTGCGGCATGATCTGTTCAGCTCAGGAACTCGGCTTCGAGGAGAAAGCCGTATCCGTGGAGATGCGCGACGGCATCTGGATACTGCCGTCGGATTTCGAAGTCGGTTCGGACGCCGTGAAGGCGATAGGACTCGACGAAACGGTCATAGATTTCGAGATCACCCCGAACAGACCCGACTGCCTGTCGATCACAGGCATAGCGAGAGAAGCCGCCGCCGTGTTCGGCAAGAAACTGCGAGAACACAAAGGAGAGCACAAAGAACCGTCCCTTTTGTGTTCCAGCGGCGCGGCTTCCGACTATGTGGACGTTGTCGTCGAGAAGGCAGACCTCTGCCCGAGGTACGTCGCGCGCGTCTGCACAGATATCAAAATTGAGGCGAGTCCGTTTTGGATGCAGACGCGACTCATGTTCGCGGGAGTCAGGCCGATCAGCAACATCGTCGACATCACGAACTACGTCATGCTCGAGTGCGGCCATCCGATACACGCCTTCGACATCAGACAGGTCGAGGGAGGTATGATAGTCGTGGACACGGCGAAGGACGGCGAGGTATTCACGACCCTCGACGGCAAGGAACGCGAGCTTTCGGGCGATATGCTGCTCATCAACGACAAGGCGAAGCCCGTCGCGATAGCGGGCGTCATGGGCGGGCTGAACTCCGGTATCGTGGACGATACGGAGACCATAATAGTCGAGGCCGCGAACTTCAACGCGGATTCCATCAGGCTCACGTCGAAGCGTCTCGGTCTCAGGAGCGAGGCGTCGCTGCGTTTTGAAAAGGGCGTTTCGCCGGAACTCTCCGAAAGCGCGGCCGACCGCGTGTGCGCCCTCGCCGCGGAGACGGGCGCGGGCGCCGTGGTGTCCGGATCGGTCGACCGCTATCCGGGGAAGAGAGAGACCGCGCCGATAATAGTGCGCGTTGACCGCATGAACGCCGTTCTTGGCACGGCTATAGCGGCGAAGGAAATGACGGACATTCTGCGCAGGCTCGACATGGACGCGGAACTCAGCCCGGACGGAAAGACGATATCCGTCGTTCCTCCGCACGTGCGCGTCGACCTGAAGGACGAGATAGACTTCAGCGAGGAGATAGCGCGCATCTACGGCTACGACGAACTCGGCGTCACGTTGCACCGCGACGACGCGGAGGCGACCGCATCCTCCGGCTGGCGTCTGCGTTCACTCGTCAGGACGGCGCTCACGGGCGTGGGCTACAGCGAGATACAGACCTACAGTTTCGTTTCCCCGAAGGGAGTCGACAAGATCATGCTGCCGCAGGGTTCGTCAGGCAGGAGATTCGTCAGGCTCATCAATCCGCTCGGCGAGGAGAACAGCGTCATGCGAACCGTGCTGCTGCCGAACCTGCTCGACGTGCTATCAGGCAATTTCAGCCGGGGCGCCGCGCGCGCTCGTCTGTTCGAGATAGGCAATACCTTCAGGGACGCGTGCGGAGAACTGCCCGAAGAAAGGCTCTCCCTTTCGATAGGGTTTTACGGCGGCGGCGACTTCTATGATCTGAAGGGCGTGGTCGAAATACTCTTGGCGAAGCTCGGCATAAGGGGCGCTCGATACGTCCTCGACGCGGACACGGGGTCGTGGCATCCGGGGCGCTGCGCGCGCGTCGATCTGCCCGGCGCCGGCGCACCGGGGAACAGTTCTCATGACACAGAAGGATCGTCGCCCGGTACTCTTGGTGTTTCGGGTTCGGATGGAGAGAGCGCGCAAGGGAATCACATAATAGGATATATGGGCGAAGTGCATTCCGACGCGCTGCAAAATTACGATATCGATGTCCCCGTATTCGCGGCGGAACTCGACTTCGAAATGCTCGCCGGCAAGGCGGACATGGCGCGGGAGTACGTCCCGCTGCGCAGGTATCCGGCGGCGACCCGCGACATAGCGTTGCTCGCGGACGAGGACGTCACGGTCTATGACATTGAGGTGGTAGCCCGATCCAACGGCGGCGGCCTGCTTGAGGATATTACCTTATTCGACGTGTACCGGGGCGAACAGATCGCGGCCGGCAAAAAGAGCCTCGCGTTCAACCTCGTCTACCGCGCGGACGACCGCACCCTGACGGACGGGGAGGTGGGCAAGGTGCATGAGCGCATCCTCGAGGAGATAGCGAAAAAAACAGGCGCCGTTCTGCGGGAAGTGTAACACAAACTTCATACTCGGCATATGCACGTATGGTAGAATAGCCGTATATAGGTGGATGTTCAGGAGGTGAATATGTCCGGCGCGAACAGGGTAAACGTTAAGATATTCAAGCGCGAGTACACGGTTTCCGGCTCGAAGCCGCGCGACCGGATCGTCAAGGTCGCCGACTATGTCGACAGCGCCATGACGAATATCTCGGAGCAGGCGAGCGCGATCTCTTTGTCGTCTCTCGCCGTTCTTACGGCCGTCAACATCGCGGACGACCTTTTTGCCGCGAGGGAAGAGATAGAGTCGGAAGAGAGCGAGAAAGAGCAGCTCCAAAAAGACATAGAACACTATATACAGCTCTGGGAGGAAGCCAAGCGCAATTTCCTTCAGAACAAGGAGGATTCGCAGGCTTTCGCGGATCGGATGACAGACGTGCAGGAAAAGCTGAACGAAAAGGCGATCGAGAACGACAGACTGCTGAAGGCCGCCGCGGAAAAGGACAAGCGGATAACGGAGCTTGAGGACGAAAAGGCGAAGGCGATTGCGGAGATCGTCGAGAAGTATGACCGCAAGACCGAGGACATCGCCGCGGCACAGGACGCGACCATAGAGAAACTCACGATCGAGGGGGAGAGGCGCGTCGCGTCCGTCGCCGAGGAGAAGGACGCGCGCATCGAGGAACTGACGAGGGAGCGCAACCAGCGCGTCGCGGCGATCGCGGCGGAGAAGGACGCGCGCATTGATGAGCTGACTAGGGAGCGAAACCAGCGCATCGCGTCGATTACGGCGGAGAAGGACGCGCGCATCGAGGAGCTTGGAGGGCAGGTGGTGGAGCTGTCCGCGAAGCTGAAGGGACGCGGAGACGGGAGCGGCGTTTCCTCCGACAAGTTCAGAGACCTTACGGATAAATATAAAGAACTCGAGGGGAATTACTTTGAGATACAGATGGAGAACATCAGGCTGAAGGGGGAGATCGAAAGGCTGAACTCCATAGTTTCCGAACAGGCGGGATAACGACGATACAGACGCGCGACATAGATTTATTCGGAGTTTCCTCATATCGGCCGGAGAAACAGGGCGGAGCCATGGACAGAGAATGCGTCGTGCTCGAGTACGACAAGGTCGTAAGGCTCTTGACAGAGCGCGCCTCGTCAACCCTCGGCACCGCTGAGGCGGCGGCTCTTTTACCCGCGACGGACGCGGGAGAAATCAGGAGGAGGCTCGGCGAGACGTCCGAGGCCGCTTCCTGTATCATGCGAAGGGGAACTCCTGGCGTCGGTGAGTTCGGCGATATATCCGCGGCGCTCACGTACGCTGACAAGGGGGGATGTCTCACGATGGCGCAGTTGCTCTCTGTCGCGGTGCAGATGGCGGCGGCGCGCAGGGCGGCGTCTTTTTTGAAGGGAGACTCGGGCGAGGGTCACGGTTCGGGCGTCGTTCGCGGAGGGTATGCCCGTGGCGACGATGGGTTTGACGGCTCGGGGGATTCCGTTCTCGCGGAGATAGCGTCCGCGCTGTTCGTGCAGAGCGCTCTCGAAAATCGGATCACGTCGTCCATTCTCTCCGAAAGCGAGATGGCCGAAGGAGCGAGTGCGGAACTGCGGCGCATACGCAGGCAGATCGGCGTACAGAGCGAAAACATCAGAACCCAACTGAACAAATTCATCACCTCACCCGCTTACAGGGATGTGTTACAGGAGCAGATCGTGACGCGGCGCGACGGTCGCTGGGTCGTACCCGTCAAATCCGACAGCGCGAAACAACTGCCCGGCGTCGTGCACGACAGGAGCAAAGGCGGGGCCACCGTGTTCATCGAGCCGCAGTCCGTCGTGAACGCGAACAACGCTTTGCGCGAACTCGCTATCGAAGAGGCGCGCGAGATAGAACGCATACTTGCCGAACTTTCGGCGCTCGTGGCGGAGGTGGCGGATGAACTGAGTCTGAACCAGGATATGCTCGCGCGGCTCGACTTCATCTTCGCGAAAGGGCTTCTAGCCTGCGACATGAAGGCGGGCGAACCCGTGATAAGCGAAGGACGCGTCTTTGAGGTCGCGAACGCGAGGCATCCTCTCATAGACGCTGAAACCGTCGTGCCTGTCAGCCTGTCGCTCGGGAAGGATTACAGCACGCTCATCATCACCGGTCCGAACACGGGCGGCAAAACCGTCACGCTGAAGACCGTCGGACTCTTTGTTCTCATGGCGCGCGCCGGTCTGCATCTGCCCGCGTCACACGCGGTCGTCCCCGCGGTGAAGAACGTGTTCGCGGACATCGGTGATGAGCAGAGCATCGAGCAGAG
This sequence comes from Eubacteriales Family XIII. Incertae Sedis bacterium, assembly GCA_031269205.1. GTDB lineage: Bacteria > Bacillota > Clostridia > Peptostreptococcales > Anaerovoracaceae > JAIRPC01. The sequence continues at coordinate 16,728 of JAISZM010000117.1, forward strand.
CCTGTCGACATTCTCGTCGCACATGAAGAACATAGTGGATATCGTCGGAAAGGCGGACAAAGATAGCATCGTCTTTCTCGACGAACTCGGCGCGGGCACGGATCCGACGGAGGGAGCGGCTCTCGCCATATCCATACTCGAGACCCTCGGGCGATGCGGCTGCCTTGTCATGGCCACGACGCACTATACGGAGCTGAAGAAGTACGCCCTCTCCGCGGACGGTGTGGAGAACGCTTCGATGGAGTTTGACGTCGAAACGCTCAGCCCGACGTTCAGGCTGCGCGTCGGCCTGCCCGGAAGGTCGAACGCCTTCGAGATATCGCGCAAGCTCGGCTTACCCGAATACGTGGTCGCCCGCGCGGCCGAGAGCATGGACAGCGGGAGCATAGCGTTTGAGACGGTCATCGAGCAGGCCGACGCGGATATGCGGGCGGCTGAGGCGGCG
>JAISZM010000135.1 GCA_031269205.1 Eubacteriales Family XIII. Incertae Sedis bacterium
TTCCATCGGCGCGATGGCGCTTCCGTCCACGAAACAGAGCACGGACGCCTCCACGCCCTTCAGACATTCCTCGACGACGACCACGTCGCCCGCGGCGCCGAATATCTTCGCGCCCATCATGTCCTCGATGGCGCGCTCCGCTTCCGCGGCGTCCTTCGCAAGCGCCACGCCCTTGCCGGCCGCGAGTCCGTCGGCTTTCAAAACCATGGGGTAGCCGAATACTCCGATGTCGGCTTTCAGCGCGGCCATATCCGTGTATTCTCTGTACGCGGCCGTGGGTATGCCGTGGCGCGCGAGAAACGCCTTCGTGAACGATTTGCTCGCTTCGAGTTGGGCGCATTTTTTGTTCGGCCCGAACACAGGTATGCCGAGGGACTCTATCTCGTCGGTCAACCCCTTCGCGAGCGGGACCTCGGGGCCTATCACGACGAGTCCGGGGGCCTCGTCGCGCGCTATCCGCGTCGCCGCCTCCACGTCCTCGGGATCAACGCTCACACAACGCGCCACCTCAGCTATCCCGGCGTTGCCGGGCGCGCAGACGATTTCGGGCCGCGCGCGGCTCTGTGACAGTTTCCACGCTATGGCGTGCTCGCGGCCACCGCCGCCAACTATCAGAACCTTCATCATTCGGCTACAGCGCCGTCGGATGCCGCATCGGCGGCCTCGTCGCCCGTGTCTTCCTCTTCGATGCTGCCGTCTTCCTCTATGATGTTGCCTTCCTCGTCGGTCAATACGACGTCCTCTTCGCCCATGTCTATCGGATTACCTTCTTCGTCGTAATAGACGTCTTCGTCGGCGTAGTCTTCGGTGGCTTCCATCTCGGCCTCGTACGCGGCTTCCTCCGCTATGCCCTCCTGATAGTAAGTGGCCACGGGCATCCACTGGATCATGACCACAGCCACGAGTCCCGCGGTCGCCGCCGTCGTGACGATCAGCACGACGAGCAGCGCCTTGATCGCTTTCAACTGTTCCTCAAACTTTTCATTCATTCCACACCTCCATTTGCCTGGGGAAACTCCCCATCACATCACAACTCCAATTACCCTGCGTTATTATTCATTATTCTATATTCGATTGCTTTACCGAATATTAAATGGCGGTCTTTCGCTTCGCAAAGCGGGGGGAAGACAAGCTCAATGCTTGAAGTGGCGTTCACCCGTGAACACCATCGCTATCCCCTGCTCGTTCGCCGTCCTTATCGACTCGTCGTCCCTGATTGAGCCGCCGGGCTGGATGATCGCCTTGATCCCGGCCTCGGCGGCCGCGGTCACGCAGTCGTCGAAGGGGAAGAAGGCGTCGGACGCGAGCACGGAGCCGTTGATATCCCTGCTTGACGCGTCGTCTCCCGCGCCCTTGATCGCTATCTCCACGGAGCCGATCCTGTTCGTCTGCCCGGGGCCTATGCCGAGCGTCGTCTTGTCATACGCGACGACTATAGCGTTAGACTTGACGTGCTTCACGACCTTCATCGCGAACTCCATGTCCTCGAGTTCCTTCTCCGTGGGCTGTTTGTCCGTGACGACCTTCAGTTTGGATCTATCGTAGAGGGTCGCGTCCTCGTCCTGTATGAGCAGGCCGCCGTCCACACTTCGTATATCGAGTCCGCCGGATGAAGCGCGCTTCGCAAGCTCCGGCAGTTCGAGCACGCGCAGGTCGTTCTTTTGCTTCAGCACGTCGAGCGCTTTGTCCGTGTAGCCGGGCGCTATGACGATCTCGGCGAAGACCTTGTTCACTTCGATTAGTTCGCGGGCCGTGTCCTCGTCCACCGTCCTGTTGGCCGCGATAATGCCGCCGAAGATGGACACGGGATCGGCCTCGTAGGCCTTTCTGTAGGCGTGAAATATGTCGTCCGCGCTGCCGACGCCGCACGGGTTCGCGTGCTTGACGGCCACGACGGTCGGCTCGTCGAACTCGCGCAGAGCCGCGATCGCGCCGTTCGTGTCGCCTATGTTGTTGAAGGAAAGCTCCTTGCCGTTCAGCTGCACGGCGTTCACGAGCGCTCCCGCGCGCGGCCTCACTTCCCTATAGTACGAAGCCTTCTGCTGAGGGTTCTCTCCGTAGCGCAGCGTCTGTATCTTTTCGTAGGTGAAGGTCGGGTTGTCGGGCAGCGGGATGTCCTTCTCCGCGCGCAGGTACTCCGCGATCATCGCGTCGTAGGCCGCCGTGTGCTCGAAGACCTTCAGCGCGAGCCGGTACTTGGCCTCGTAGTTCAGCCCGCCCGTCTCCCTCAATTCGTTCAGTATCTGCCCGTAGTCGGCGGGGTCGCAGACGACGGCGACGTCCCGGTGGTTCTTCGCGGCCGAGCGCAACATCGTCGGCCCGCCTATGTCGATGTTTTCGATGGCGTCGGGCAGCGACACGCCGGGCTTCATGATCGTGGCCTTGAAGGGATAGAGATTGATCGCCACTATGTCTATCGCGTCTATCCCGAGGTCCTCGAGCTGTTTCATGTGCTCGGGCCGGTCCCTCATCGCGAGGATGCCGCCGTGTACGGCGGGGTGCAGCGTCTTCACGCGCCCGTCGAGGCATTCGGGAAAACCCGTGACATCCGACACGCCCGTGACGGGCAGCCCGGCCTCCGCTATCGCCCTCTGCGTCCCGCCCGTGGAAATTACCTCCCACCCGAGTTCGGTCAAGCCTTTCGCGAACTCTATGAGTCCCGTCTTGTCAGACACGCTGATGAGCGCTCTCTTTGTTTCGGTCATCGTTTCTCCTTCTCGTTCCGTCGCCAACCGCAAGTCGTTCACCACCTTGGCGACCGCCTTCACTATGATAACATGTTCCGTGCCAAGGACGCGAGCCGCAAGCGTGTCGGGTGTGTCTCCCTCGAGGACGGGAACCCGTTCCTGCAGTATCACGTCGCCCGTATCCACCCCGTCGTCGACGAAATGCACGGTCGCCCCGCTCTCCTCGTCGCCGGACGCGAGGACGGACTCATGTACGCGGCGGCCGTAGTAGCCCATGCCGCAATGCTTCGGGATGAGTGACGGGTGGATGTTGACTATGCGTCCCGCGTACGGCGCTATGACCTCGGGTGGCACGACGTGCATATAGCCCGCGAGTACGATCATGTCCGTGTCCGCGCCCGCGAGCAGTTCGAGGAGGCGCTTCGCCCGCGAGTTCGCGTCGGGATATTCCTCCTTGCTCACGACGGCCGTCGGGATGCCGGCCTTCGCGGCGCGCCCTATCGCTCCCGCGCCCGCCTTGCTCGATATGACGAGTCCGACGCGCGCGCCCGGTATGCGGCCGTCCTCTGTGCCGTCGATGACGGATTGCAGATTGCTGCCCCCGCCGGACACGAGGATCGCTATGTTGACCGAGTCGTTCGCCTCGGGCGTCATGCGCCGCTCCCGTCGACGACGATATCCTCGCCTGAACCGGCGAGCGTCACGCCGCCTCCGCGCACGATCTTGCCGACGACGCCCGCGCCCACCTCACCAGCCGCGCTCAGCGCGTTCAAGGTCACTTCCCTGTCCGAAGCCGCCACGACGAATATGAAGCCTATGCCCATGTTGAAGGTGGAGAACATCTCTTTCGCGTCGATGTTCCCGCGTCGCGCGACGACCTCGAATATCTTCGGAACCTTCCACGAACCCACGGTCACACGCGCGCCGAGTCCGTCCGGTAAGACGCGCGGTATGTTCTCGAAGAAGCCGCCGCCCGTGACGTGTATCATGGCCTTCGGGCGCACGCGCGCCAGCACGGCCATGACCTGCTTCGTGTAGATGCGCGTCGGCGTGAGCAGTTCCCGTCCGAGCGGCGCGTCCAAGCCCTCGACGATGTCGTGCACCCCGAGACCCAATTCGTCGAAGAAGAGTCTGCGCACGAGCGAGTAGCCGTTCGAGTGCAGGCCGCTCGACGGAACGCCGATGAGTAGGTCGCCCTCGCTTACGCCGCTGCCGTCGACGATGTCGTCCTCGTCCACCATGCCGACGCAAAACCCGGCCATGTCGTAGTCGCCTCCCGCGTAGAAGCCCGGCATCTCAGCCGTTTCGCCGCCGACCAAAGCGCAGCCCGCGAGCTTGCAGCCATCCGAGACGCCGCGCACGATGTCCGCTATCTTCTCGGCCTTCACGCGATCCGTCGCGATGTAGTCGAGGAAGAACAGCGGCCTCGCGCCCTGACAGAGCACGTCGTTCGCGCACATCGCGACGAGGTCACGGCCGACCGTGTCGTGCCTGTCCGCGAGTATAGCTATCTTCAGTTTCGTGCCGACGCCGTCCGTCCCGGCCACGAGTACGGGAGTCCGTATCCCCGTCAGGTCGGGCTTGAACAGGCTGCCGAAGGAGCCGAGTCCCGTCAGCACCTCGGATCCGAACGTCCCGCGCACGCTCTCCTTCATGAGTTCGACGGCGCGAGCGCCCTCGAAAGTATCAACCCCCGCGTCCTTGTATGTTATCTTGTTTACCACTACAGCATAGTAGGCTTGTCTTTTTCCGCTGTGGCTGCGTTGCCGTTCACGATTGGGTACTCACGTACTCGTGTACGCTCCGTTCCCAATCGCTCACGCGCCTTGCCACAACGAAAAAATCCTGCGCCTTCTCCTCCTTTAATTACCGCTCACCCTGCTCAATACTTCCCGGTACGTCTCCTCGACCTTGCCGAGGTCGCGGCGAAAGCGATCCTTATCCATCTTCTCGTTCGTCTCCACGTCCCAGAGCCTGCACGTGTCCGGCGATATCTCATCGGCCAGAATGATCGTTCCGTCCCCGAGTTTGCCGAACTCGATCTTGAAGTCGATCAGCTTCAGCCCCTTGTCCAAGAAGAACTCCTTCATCACCTCGTTGACCTTCGCCGCGTACTCCTTGACCTGCGCGATCTCGCCCTCCGTCGCGAGGCCGAGCGCGAGCACATGGTCGTCGTTTATCAGCGGATCGCCGAGGTCGTCGCGCTTGTACGAGAACTCGAGCGCGGATCTGAGCAGCGGCGTGCCTTCCTCGACGCCGTAGCGCTCCGAGAAATGCCCCGCGGCCACGTTGCGCACGATGACCTCGAGCGGCAGTATCGTCACGGCCTTCACCAGGGTTTCGCGGTCGCTGAGCTGACGGACGAAATGCGTCGGCACGCCCCGCTCCGCTATGAGCGCGAACAGAATGTTCGACATCGTGTTGTTCACGACGCCTTTGTCCGCTATCGTGCCCTTCTTCTTGCCGTCAAACGCCGTCGCGTCGTCCTTGTAGGAAACGATGTACAGCCCCGGGTCGTCCGTGGTGTAGACCTTCTTCGCCTTGCCTTCGTACAGTTGCTCTCTTTTTTCCATCTTCACCTCCCGGCGTTCCGTCTGAACTCCGCGTCGGCCCTTATGACCTCGCGTTCCATGTTCTCCTTGTATGTCTTCATCGCGCCGCGCAGCTCCGCGTACTTCAGCGAGAGTATCTGCACCGCGAGCAGAGCCGCGTTCTCCGCGCCGTCTATCGCGACCGTCGCTACCGGCACGCCCTTCGGCATCTGCACCACGGACAGGAGCGAGTCGAGTCCGCCCGCCGTGGACGATTTGACGGGCAGGCCGATGACGGGCAGGGGCGTGTACGCCGCGACGACGCCCGCGAGGTGGGCCGCCTTGCCGGCCACCGCGATGACGACCTCGATCCCGTCCGCCTCCGCCCCGCTCGCGAACTCCTCCGCGACCGAAGGAGTGCGATGCGCGGAGATGACGCGCGTCTCATAGTCCACGCCGAAACCCGCGAGTATTTTTTCGGTCCGCTCGACGACGGGATAGTCGCTCTTGCTTCCCATGACGATACCAACTTTCATACGTTTCTGCCTCCTTCCGGCGCGCCCGCGCCGCCCGCCGCGTCACTTGAAGTAATTCACACCGTTGCGGAATATGCCGTTATCGTAGTCGCCCGGGACGTTCTTGTACAATCCCTTGCCCACGCGCTCCACGTGACCCATCTTGCCGAACACGCGACCATCTGTGGACGTGATGCCCTCGACGGCGAATTTGCTGCCGTTCGGATTCACATCTATGTTCATCGACGGCGCGCCTTCCTCGTTCGCGTACTGAGTCGCTATCTGCCCTTTCCTTATCAGCGAGGCGAGCGTCTTGTCCGAAGCGACGAAGCGGCCTTCGGAGTGTGATACGGGCATCGTGTAGACGTCGCCGACCTCCGCGCCTGAAAGCCACGGCGACAGCGTTGAGCTGACGCGCGTCCGTACGAGCTTGGAGACGTGGCGCCCGATGGTGTTGTAAGTGAGCGTGGGCGCGTCGACGGACGGCTCGCGTATCTTGCCGTACGGTACGAGGCCGAGTTTTATCAGCGCCTGAAAACCGTTGCAGACGCCGAGCATGAGGCCGTCCCTTCGCTCCATCAGATCGGCGACAGCGTCTCTCACATACGGATTGCGAAATACCGCCGTGATGAACTTCGCCGAACCTTCGGGCTCGTCGCCCGAGGAAAATCCGCCGGGGATCATGACGATCTGGCTGGTTCGTATCTCATCGGCCATGCGCCGCACGGACTCCTCAAAGGACTGCGGAGTCATGTTCACGAGGTTCACGAGGACGGCCTTCGCGCCCGCCCTCGTGAACTCCGCGGCCGAATCGGCCTCGCAGTTCGTGCCGGGGAACACGGGGATGAAGACGCGCGGCTTCGCTATGCCCACGGCCGCCGCCGAGGTCCTGCCACGCGCGGCGTACGACAGCGCCCTGATGTAGTCGTCGGGCGCTTCGTATTCGCGGCGGGGCGCTTCGTTCGGGAACACTCGATCGAGGGCGCTGTCCCATCTGCGCTCGATCTCGTCTATCGTCAGAACGACCTTGTCGTCAATGCCGGGAAGAGCGACGACGACCCGCTCGTCGCCCGTGGTTTCGCCGACGTACCGATAACCGGCGCCGGCATCGCCTCCCGCCGTACCGCTCGCGCCGGCCGCGGCGAACAGCGCGCCGAACTTCAGCGAAGCGTCGACCTCGAGAAGCAGGCTGCCGTACGACGGCGCGAACAGCTCGTCCGCGCTCAGACCGTGGAGCGACGCGGACACGCGGTTGCCGAGCGACATCTTCGCCGCGGCGGCCCATACGCCGCCCTGCCCTACAGTCTGCGCCGAAAGAATCTTTCCCTTCGCGGTCAGTTCCCCGACGCGCAGCATGTTCGCCTTGAACTGTCTCATATCCACAAGCCCGTCAGCGCCGACGGCGGCGGGTACGAGAACGAGCTTGCTCCCTTCCTTCTTGAACTCGGGCGAAAGCACCCTCTTGATGTCCGTGACGGCGACGGCAAAACTGACGAGCGTCGGGGGCACGTCGAGATGGTTGAACGTACCCGACATGCTGTCCTTGCCGCCGACGGAGGGGATGCCGAGTTCCGTCTGGGCTTTCAGCGCGCCGAGCAACGCCGAAAACGGCTTGCCCCATCTGAACGGTACCTTGCCGAGCTTTTCGTAGTATTCTTGAAACGTGAGCCTGACGCCATCCATCTGCCCGCCCATGGCGACGATCTTCGCGACGGAATCGACGACGGCCGCGACAGCGCCGTGGTACGGCGCTTCCTTCGCGAGCTTGGGGTCGAAGCCGTAGGCCATGAGCGTCGCCGTGCTCGTATCGCCCGACGCCACGGGCAGCTTTGCGGCCATGCCGAGAGCCGGAGTTCTCTGCGTTCTGCCTCCGAGCGGCATGAGTACGCTACCCCTGCCTATCGTCGAATCGAAACCCTCGACAAGTCCGCGTTTGCCGCACACGGCGAGGTCGTCCACGACGGAAAGCAGTATTTCCCTGTCCACGGAGATATCCGAAAATCCTTCGGGTGTCGCACCGCCCGCCGACGAGGATGCCGCCACTGCGATCCTGAACGGCGACGACGCGGGCAGGGCGTTGTTTTTCACGCGGACATCGCGCTCCGCCCTCGCGCCGTTCGTGTCGATGAAGTCGCGTGGCAGATCGAGAATGACGTCGCCGCGCCACAGCATTCGGAAACGTCCGCTGTCCGTGACCTTCGCCGTCGGCGTCGCCTCCACGTTTTCCTCAAGGGCGTACGCGACGAATTCATCGACGTCCGAAGCCGCGACCACGACGGCCATACGCTCCTGCGACTCCGATATCGCGAGCTCCGTACCGTCCAACCCCTCGTATTTCTTCGGAACCTTGTCGAGGTTCACGTCGATGCTGTCGGCGAGCTCGCCGATGGCGACAGCGACGCCCCCCGCACCAAAGTCGTTGCACTTCTTGATGAGCCGCGTCGCCTCACCGCGTCGGAACAGACGCTGTATGTCGCGCTCGACGAGGGGATTTCCCTTCTGGACCTCCGCGCCCGCCGTGGTAAGCGATTCGTTCGTATGCTCCTTCGAGGATCCCGTCGCGCCTCCGATGCCATCACGCCCCGTGCGTCCGCCGACCACGAGGACGACGTCGCCCGGCGCGGGCTTGGCTCTGCGGACGTGCGCGGCCGGCGCCGCGCCTATGACGGCGCCAATCTCCATGCGCTTCGCCACATACCCCTCGTCGTAGATCTCATCGATGAATCCCGTCGCGAGACCCACCTGATTGCCGTACGAACTGTAGCCCTTAAAAGCGCCGCGCGTGATCTGGTACTGCGGAAGTTTTCCCGGCAGGGTGTCGCGCAGGGGAACGCGCGGATCGCCGCTGCCCGTCACACGCATCGCCTGATAGACATAGGCCCTGCCCGAGAGAGGATCCCTTATCGCCCCGCCGAGGCAGGTAGCCGCCCCGCCGAACGGCTCGATCTCCGTCGGATGGTTGTGCGTTTCATTCTTGAACATGACGAGCCAATCCTCGTCCCTCTCGTTCTTCTTCCCCTTTGAACCCGAATGATCCCAAACGCGCGCGTTGACCTTGATGCTGCACGCGTTGATCTCGTCGGACTCGTCGAGATCCTTCAAGAGTCCCTTCCTCTTCAGATATTTCGCGCCTATCGTGGCGATGTCCATGAGACATATAGGCTCCCCCGCGCCGTCGCCGTAGAGTTTCTTCCTCATCTTCATATAGTCGTCGAAGGCCGCCTCGACGAGTTCCGCGTAAGCGCCCTTATCAAAGTCGATATTCTTCAGTTCCGTAAGAAAAGTGCTGTGGCGGCAGTGATCCGACCAGTATGTGTCCAAAACCCTGATTTCCGTAATGGTGGGATCTCGGCGCTCGACAGAACGAAACCGATCGCGTATCAGTTTCAGGTCGGCGTACCGCATGGCGAGTCCCATCTCCTCCTTGATGCCGCGCAACGCCTTTTCGTCCATGTGGCGAAAACCCGCCACGACGGGCACGGACGGCGGGTCGGGCGCGTACATGCCAAGCGTGGACGGTTGATCGAAGGAAGCCTCGCGACTGTCGACGGGATTGATGCAGTATTTCTCTATCGCCTCCTTCTCGGGAACGGAGAGATCGCCGTCGACGGAAATGAACTTCGCGTACCGGACAGTCGGGTCTGAGCCGACGTCTATCAGACGTATACATTGTTCGGCCGCGTCCGCTCTTTGGTCGTACTGTCCCGGCAGATATTCGACACCGAAATTGAACGAATCCTCGGGGAAGACCATGTCCGCGCCGTAGGTAAGGTCGAGACTCGGCTCGGAGAAAATCGTCGTCGCGGCCTGCTCAAACGTGTCGTCCGTGACATCCTCGACATCGTATCTGTTGAATATCCTGACGGAACGTATGCCGCGCAGCGACAAGTTCTCACGTAACTCCTTCATGAGATTGCGCGCCTCGACGTCGAACCCCCTCCGCTTCTCGACAAATATTCTTTTTATCATGCGAATGTATACCTCAACTCAGCGAATCTAAGCGATTTTTCTGAAAATTATGAATTATGTTCGCTCTTTATAATCATATCAAATCGAACGATGGAAAACAACCGTCATGAAAAGAAAAGTATTTGGACGGGGTTGTAACTCAAGTGTACAATCGAAACTACTCAAACGTCGCGTCAGTTTTGTTCAGACCGGGTTCTGAGGGTGATTTTGGCTCACCGGAGCGTACTTTGAAGTACGTGAGGAAGCCAAAATTGCCATCAGGTTCCGGTCTGAGCAAAAATGGCGTGACGTTTGAGTAGTAACGACTGGGTTCACGCCAACGGAAGCTCCACCCTGAACGTCGTCAGCCCATCGCCGGAACTCACCGTGACAGCGCCGCCCGCGCGTTCCGTTATCGCCTTCGCGATGGGCAGCCCGAGCCCGTATCCGCCGCTTTTCGAGTTCCTCGCCTTGTCGGCGCGGTAGAAGCGGTCAAAGATATGCGGAATATCGTCCGTCGATATGCCGTAACCCGTATTGGACACCTTCAGGTACGCGTGCCTCCTGGCTCGTCCCGTCTCCACGACTACGCGGCCGCCCTCGTCCGTATACTTCATCGCGTTGTCGAGAAGTATGAGCAGTATCTGCCTGACGCGCGCCGGATCGGCGTTCACCACGACGCCGCCCGCCGGGGTCTTGAACTCGAGTCCTATCCCCCTTTCGAACAGCACGGCCTCCACGCGGCCTATCTCACGCTCCGCTTCCACCGAGAGGTCAACGGGCAGTTTCTCCATGGAAATATCCTCGGGGTCGTCCGAGCGCGCGAGCAGCAGTAGGTCGTCGATGAGTCCCCTCATACGGCCCGACTCCTCGCCGATACGCTCTATCCACGTCTTCGCGCCGGGTGTGATACGCTCGCCGAGCGCCGCCTCCGCGTTCGCGTCGATGATGGCGAGCGGCGTCTTCAGCTCGTGTGAGGCGTCCGCGATGAACTGCCGCTGTCTGACGAGGCTCTCCTCCGCGGGGCGCAGAGCGCGGCCGCTGAACACGAGCGAGATGAAGAACAGTCCCGCGAGTACGCAACCGCAGATTATCGCCATGCTGATGAGAAGCCACGCCATCGCCCGATCCGTGGAGTCGATATTCAGAAAGACTATGCTCGCGCCGCCGGCCGCGCCGTCGTCAACGAGGGACTGCCTACCCGCGCCGCCGAACAACCCCAAGCCCTCCAACACTCCCGACCCGTCCGAGAGTCCGGATCCCTCCGCTCTGTTGTATGAGTAGAGCCAGTGCGAGCCGGCGAGCCTGATCTCGCCCGTGCGCGAGCCTCCTTCGTTCGCCACCAGCTCAGCCGCCCTGATATAGTCGTCCTCCGTCATATCGATCCTCGAGAATATGGACAATGTACCGGAGCGATCCATGTTGATGACAAAGAAATTGGAGTAGTCTATGGGCAGGTTCGGCCCCGCGCCGTCGATGAACGGCTTCCCCGCGCTCGTCGAGTCCGAAGCGCTCGCGTCGGAACCGCGCACCTTCGTCGTATCTTCGCCCGCGTCCTCGACGCCCGGCGTGTTCGTGGCCGAATTCACGTCCATCCGCCCCGCCAGCATGGCGTTCGTTATCACGTCCGTCGGGATGGACGAGAGTCTGCTCTCGTCCTCGCCGCGCATATGTGAATATTGCAGGAAAAAAATCACGGCGAAAGACACCACGATGACCGCGGCGAGCGAAACCATATTGAACAGCAGAAGTTTATTACGAAGTTTCTTGAGCATTGCCCTCCACCAGAGAGTACCCGACATTCCGTATCGTCTTGATACGCATGTGCGAATCGAGTCCCGCGAGTTTTTTCCGAAGGAATGAGATGTAAACCTGGACGTGATTGTCCTCCGCTTCGCTGTCCCAGCCCCAGACCTTCTCGATGATAGAATCCGGTGAGAGCGTCTGTCCTCTGTTCGTCATCAGATATTCGAGCAGATTGCCTTCCTTCTTAGTGAGGTCAAACGATCGGTCCTCGCAGGTGAGTACGAGCGTGTTCGGGTCATACGAGATGTCCCCGAACGACAGAACGCCGTCCGTCAGGAGATCGCCCCTGCGGCGCAGCACCGCGCGCATACGCGCCATGAGTTCCTCGGTCTTGAACGGTTTTGGAAGATAATCGTCCGCGCCGCCGTCGAGTCCCTTCACGCGATCATCTATCTCCCCAAGCGCCGTCAGCATGATTACAGGCGTCGTAACGCCTGCGTCCCGAAGTTCCCTCAGCGCCGTCATGCCGTCCTTGCGCGGCAGCATGATGTCGAGCAGGACGACGTCGTACAGGCCGCTCTCGGCCGCGATCAACCCTTCCTCGCCGTCAAACGCGAGATCCGTATCGAAATTGTTCTTTTTCAGGATACGCGCCACGGCCTCGGCCAGATAGCGCTCGTCCTCAACGAGAAGTACCTTCATGATTCACATTTTTACCGCAGAGCCGACAGCGCCGTGCCCGGCGCCTCCCACGCTTCGCACCGAACCGGCGCACCCTTCCTGATTATTATAGCAAATCTTACCCCCTCAATCTTAAGCGGGGCTTAAGGAAACACTGATTAATTCATGCCCAACGGAACCCCGCGTCGCTTGACAGAACCAGCGCATACGTAGTACATTCTTAAGGTGATCATCGCGCGGATGCGAACTACGCGGGGTGTCATGACACCCCCCTGACACCCAAAAGCAAAGAAAGGAACCCGAATGCCGGACAAAATCAAGATGGACACGCCGCTCGTAGAGATGGACGGCGACGAAATGACGCGAGTCATATGGGCGAACGTCAAAGAACTGCTCATCGAGCCCTTCGTCGAGCTGAGAACCGAATACTACGACCTGGCCCTCCCCGAGCGCGAGCGCACGAAGGACGAGGTCACGATACGCGCCGCCGAAGCCGTCAAAGAACACGGCGTCGGCGTCAAATGCGCCACCATCACCCCGAACGACGAACGCGTGAAGGAATACGGGCTCACCCAAATGTACAAAAGCCCGAACGGCACGATCCGCGCCCTGCTCGGCGGCACCGTCTTCCGCGCTCCCATCCTTGCGAAGGGCATAGTCCCCTACATCCCGACGTGGAAGAAGCCCATCACCATCGCGCGCCACGCCTATGGCGACATCTACAAGAACACGGAGACGACCGCGCCCGAAGGCGCCACAGCCGAACTCATAATCGCCGACGCGAACGGCGTCGAGACGCGACGCCTCATCCACCGCTTCGCCGCCGAAGACGGCGCGAACTCCCCCACCTCAGGCGTCGTCCAAGGAATTTACAACACCGACGAAAGCATAGCCGCCTTCGCCCGCGCCTGCATGGACTACGCCGTCAGCACCCGCCAGGATCTCTGGTTCGGCACAAAAGACACCATCTCCAAAATTTACGACAGACGCTTCCGCGACATATTCCAGAAGATCTACGACGCCGAATACGAAGGCAGATTCAAAGCCGCTGGCATAGAATACTTCTACACCCTCATAGACGACCTCGTAGCCCGCGTCATACGTTCCGAAGGCGGTTTCATCTGGGCCTGCAAAAACTACGACGGCGACGTCATGAGCGACATGGTAGCCACCGCCTACGGCAGCCTCGCCATGATGTCCTCGGTCCTGGTCAGCCCGGACGGATTCTACGAATACGAAGCCGCCCACGGCACCGTGCAGCGCCACTACATAAAACACCAAAACGGCGAACCCACCTCCACGAACTCCGTCGCCACCATCTACGCTTGGGCCGGCGCCCTGACAAAGCGCGGCGAACTCGACCATCTGCCCAAACTACTGGACTTCGGCCAAAGACTCAAACTAGCCTGCGTGAAAACCATAGAATCCGGCGTCATGACCGGCGACCTCTACGCCCTCTCACGCGCGGAGCGCAAGCAAAAGGTAGACACGGAGACCTTCCTCATCGAAGCGGCCGAACACCTACACGCGTTCAACTGAACAAAAGGCGACCGTCCCCTCCCCGATAATCGAGCCATTCCCGTCAAAACTCCGGCGGCATCCGTTTGTATTGTGGTTGTGTTGTGGTAGACGACGTTAAAGTCGAGCCAATATAACCATAATAGGAACTAGGAGAAGTTACAAAAGAAAAGGAGATGGGAAAATGTTAATGGTACTCAAAAGGCAGTTGAAGAAGAACAGAAAAAAAGGTTTTACCCTCGTCGAAGTCATCGTAG
>JAISZM010000039.1 GCA_031269205.1 Eubacteriales Family XIII. Incertae Sedis bacterium
AGCGTTCGCGTCTCATTCGAGATCAATGATAGACAAGGCGTTATTTGAACACGGGGCAATGGCATCACCGGGTTAGGTGAGGAAAATATTTTTCCTGCAAAAAGTTCATTGTAGTGTTAGGAAACCGGTTTATATTACGAGGATATTACGGACGGAAAGGCGACGGACTGTCTTGTTATGTCAACCAATGTTCGCGCCGATGTAAACAAGTCTTAACATCCCGCAAATGGCTTATTTATCGACTCGCACGTCCTTTTCCACATGCCCCTGAAGATTGTATACAATTTTATCCCAAGGCGCCTGTGGATAACCGCGCGCGGCATATTCGTTGAAAACATCGGCTTCTCAGGGAATTTGTCAAATGTTTACGCCAATTAATCCACAAGGCGTTCGCTTTTATTGTGTACGGTAATAAATAGGAGTTTACTCCCCATTATTGTCAATGAGGCTATCAATTTCCGCTTTGCTGAGCTTCCTCCAATGTCCCGGTTTCAATCCGCCGATGCGAATGTCGCCTATCGCCGTACGTTGCAGATCGAGCGTCTTATTGCCGACGGCCGCGAACATCTTCCTCACCTGCCTGTTCCGTCCTTCGTGTATGCGAATATCCACGACCGCGCCAGAGGCGGACTGGCGCGAGAGCGTAACTTCGGCCGGCGCTGTCACTCTCCCTTCCACCTCAACGCCACGTCTGAGCTTCGCGAGTCTCTCGTTTGAGACGACCCCTTCGACCCTCGCCCGGTACGTCTTGTGAACCTCGCGCTTCGGATGCGCCACGGCCTGCGCAAAGTCGCCGTCGTTCGTCATGATGAGGAGGCCTGTCGTATCCGCGTCGAGTCTGCCGACGGGGAACAGGCGCGCGTCTATGCCAGACACGAGGTCCATGACCGTCGGCCTGCCGCGCTCGTCGCTCGCCGTAGTGATATATCCCTTCGGCTTGTTCAGCAGAATGTAGACGAAATTCTTCGCTGGCCTGACGGCGCGGCCGTTTACCTCGACCGTATCGCCTTCCGCGATGTCTACGCCCGGAGTCGTCACCACAGCCCCGTTGATCTTTACGTTGCCGTTTATCGTCAATTCGTCAGCCTTGCGCCTGCCGCACACGCCCGCCGCAGCGATGTACTTGTTCAGTCTCATACACTCCTCACCATCACCAGCGCGGCGAGCGTCGCTCCACGCCGCGCTATTATTCAACCTCGTCTATACTATTCAACCACACTATTTGTTTGTTTACAATCAACGCGAAAAAAGGTATACTCTTTTTATTGTGCCGCGCAATATTTAATTGGCGGAGCAATAATCGAGTGTTGCCTGTTTGGCATGGAACATGAACACAAAAAGAACCGTTATGTTGCGTACCTTATGCGTTCAGGGCGATACACGAAAAAATGAATATAGCTTTTTGGTCGCTGTTGCGGTAACGAGGAACCCGATAACCGGGGCTACTTTTTCGGCCATGCCTGAGCGTGCGGTACAAAGGACGCGCAGGCGAGCGGAAAAGGTAACTGTGAGCGTGGACGAGACGCGAAAACCACTATCTTGTGGCTTGGCATTGCGCCGGGTCGCGGATGGGAAGGCGCGTGGAGGATGAAACGCCAGCCAGGAGACTTACCAAAGGGACGTCGATGAGGCGGCCTCTCTGTTTGAGGCCGTTTTATTGTATCGCTCTCCATGCGCGGGGAAGTCGATGTGACGATAACGCTCACGCGATATTCTTTCGTACGTGTCCCGCGCGTGGGAACCGTGAGGTACAAACAAAAAGCGCATCGGGCGCATCGGTCACGGCGCTTTACGCCGATTGCCGAAAGAAAGGAGTGGTTGTTATCATGTTATTTACGAATCCGTTTAGAGGAATGCGCGCGCGAGGAAAAATCCTTGCGTTACTTATCATCGCTGCTCTTGCACTCGCGTGCCTCGCGCCGGTCGGGTTGGGGACGCGCAGCGATACGGTGTACGCCGCTTCGTCGTCGAACCTGCCGTCCGAATGGCCTTCGTTCCGCGGCGATCCGGCCAACAAGGGCATCACAGACGCTCCGACGGTGAAGGCCATCCAGGACGTCAAGAAAAAATGGGAATACAAATTTCGTGAAGATTCCGGGGGATTGGTATCCTCCGATCCGTTGCTCGTCGACGACAAGATCTATATGGCCGTATCAAACGGGGAATATTTCATGATGACTACGAACAAACTCCGCTTGGTCGCCTTGAACAAGAAGGGCAAACTCGTCAAAAGTGTAGATATCAAGGGCGCCGACGGCTCTGATGTCGGACTTCCTCTGTCCGCGAACATGGGTTACGGCGCGGGCAAAATATACGTGCCTCTGACGGACGGTACGATATGCGCGTACGACGCTAAAACCCTGACTCTGAAGTGGCGTTCCGCACGGATATCGGAAGACGGCGCCAATGTCATAAGCTCTATCATCTACAAGGACGGCTACCTCTATTCGGGCGTGTCTACCGGTTCGGCGGATAAGGGTCTCTTCTTTGCTTTGAAGGCGTCAAACGGCGCACTCGCGTGGAAGTATGGCACAAAGGGCTACTACTGCGCGGGAGCCGCTTTTACGGACAAGGCGGTGTTCTTCGCGGGCGACGACGGCATCCTTGTCTCCCACGCCCTTAAATCATCCACGATCTTTGACACGTACAACTTGGACGGGGCCGTGCGCAGCGAGACGGTGATCAACAAATCCGTGGTGTATGCGACGACCAAGACGGGGAAGCTGTACCGGGTTCCGATAGCGAAAAACGGTAAAACCTTCACGGACAAAGACGTCAAAACAACCGCTCTCTTCGGAGAGGACTGCTCGACCGAGCCTGTCGTCTACAACAACAAGATATATACGATCTCCGCGAAAACGGCCTTCGACAAGAGCTCCCTTGAGGTGTGGGACGCAAAGACCCTGAAAAAGAAATCCTCCGTCGAACTTGGCGCGTATGTCAACGACGAACCCCTGCTGACGACCGCATACGCCAACAAGGACAACGGCTACAAAGTCTATTTGTACGTGCTCCAAAACGACGCGGAAGACAATCTGCTCCTCATCACAGACAGCGCCAAGATGAAGACGCCGACGGTGAAAAAATTGTACGGCCCGGGCGGTGATTACGCGCAGGGCAGCCCGATCGCCGCGAGCGACGGAACGATTTATTTCTATCACTCGTACACCACGAGTTCCGCGGACTTCAGCGTTTACTACTACGAATCCCGCCTGGTGGCGCTTGAGAACGGGGCAAAGAAATATACGGTCAAACTCGACGCGAACAAGGGCAAGGTAAAGCCCGCGAGTCTGAAGGTCTACCGCGAAGCGAAATACGGCAAACTGCCGACACCGACGCGCAAAGGCTACAAGTTCAAAGGCTGGTACACGAAGAAGTCGGGAGGCTCCAAGATAACCGCCGCGAGCACGGTCAAGATCAAAAAGACCACGAAGTTCTACGCGCATTGGACCAAGAAGAAATAAGGTGATGTGAAAGAACTCCTCTGTTTCTATTTATATCGCGACGCGGTCGCGAGAGGGAGGTTGTCATGACAAAACGATTTCATCGGAAGGGCGCCTTCGCGGCGACGCTGATAGCGGCGTTGCTCGTCACGCTCGCGTTTGCCGCGTGCTCAAACATCGGCGGCGCCGACACGCCCGCAGCTTCCGATGAATCGGTGGCGACAACCGAGGCGGGCGCGTCCGCGCCCGCTTCGGTGAGCGCAATCACGCCCGCGGCGGTGGACGAAATCACGCCTGCGGCGGCGGATGCTCCTGTGACGCCCTCTGCCTCTGCCGTGGATGCGGAACAACCGACCTCCGCGCCTGCGGTCGCGCAGGGCGAAGACAAAGATAAAAGCGACGGCGAGTCCGCAAATTCCGGCAAGAAGAAGAACGAGGACAAAGCCGGAGATTCCGGCAAGAACAGCACCAAACCCGATAAGAAAAAACGCGATACATCCAAAGACAGCGATAAGCCCGCGAAGAATGAAAAATCGAAACCGCAGGACGACGAAACGATCACCGTCTCTATCGCCGTGGACTGCCTGACGCTTTTTGACGGCGATCCCGCACTCGCGGAGCAGGTATCGAGCGATGGTGTTATGCTCTCCCAAAAAGACGTCACGGTCAAGGTCGGGGCAAGCGTCTATGATGTTCTCAAGGCGAGCGGCGTCGCGTTCGTGGGGAAGGCCTATATTTCCTCCATAAGAGGTCTGTCCGAAGGCGACGGAGGAAGCAAAAGCGGCTGGTTGTACAACGTGAACGGCGTCTACCCGTCCATCGGTGTGACGAAACACACGGTGGAAAGCGGCGACAGCGTTCAGTTCCGATACACCTTGGACGGCGGCAAGGATGTGAGGTAGGAGGATTCGGCTTATCGCCTGCTGCCCTACTCTATCAGCGCGACGACCTCGATCTCCACGAGGACGTCTTTCGGCAGAGTCACGACCGCGACGGCGGATCTTGACGGCAACGCTTCGCCCGTGAAGTAACGCTCATAGACCTCGTTCATCTCCGCGAAGTCGGCCATGTTTTTCAGAAATACCGTGGCCTTGATCACTCCGTCCATCGCGCCGCCCCCGGCCTCGACGACGTTTTTCAGATTCTCCAGCACGCGCTCCGTCTGCTCTTTTATCCCGCCGGCCACGACCTCGCCCGTATCCGGGTCGAGCGCTATCTGCCCCGACGTGTACAAAAAATTACCTACCCTGTTCGCCTGCGCGTACGGCCCTATCGCCGCCGGCGCCTTGTCCGTATGGATTGTCCGTCTCTCCATTTTATGCCTCCTGTCTTCTCCAAGCGGTAACGTGCGGCGCTACGCCACGTCGTAGCCCTGATCCTCTATTGCCTCCTTGATGGCGTCGAGGGAGATCTCGGACGGATCGTAGGTGAGCGAGGCCGCGCCTGCGTCCAGATCCACCGATACGTCTGAAACCGACGGCAACGCCGTCGTCGCGTCTGTCACGGCTTTGACGCAGTGCTCGCATGACATTCCTTCGATGTTGATGGTCACTTGCTCCATTTTGCTCCTCCTTATGTTTCCCTTTTATATTTTCCTTCGCTTTATATTATATCCAATAATTTCACCGCCGTGTCAGTTCCGCCGCAACGCTTGTCACGTCATTACCGTTATGGTTGATGTTATCATACCCATCCAGCACGAGTACATGAACTCGCCCGGTTTTTCAGGAGTGAATTCTATCACGTTTTCGCCCGGCTCGAAGGCGTGTTCGATCACGTACTCGGGAATGTAGATCACGTTATTGCAGCCGTTGATCATGTCCTCCGGCGCGTCGATGATCCAGCGCACGGGCGCGCCCGCCCTGACCGTGATGTGCGGATAACCCCTGCCGAGTTTGCTGCGCACGATTTGAACGCCATCCTCGACGGAATACGAATTGCCCTCGTCGTCCGTGTACGGCTCGCCGTCCGGAATCGAAGCTCTCGCGCCGTCGCCGTCTCCGTCTGAGAGGTAATCGCCGCTGTCCGAAACCGAGCCGCCGTCAGCGACCGTCGCGCCGCCCTGAGCGGAACTCCCGTCACGCGCCGCGTAAGCGCCGCCCGCGCCCGGCAATCCTACACCGATACCCGACAGCGTCAGCCCCTGCGTGAACATGGACAGCCCGAGGAAGACGACGAGAGCGGCGCCGACCACCATGGCCCGCGACGTGAATCTGCCGCCGAGAAGCGAGCTGAGCGCGCCGAGTCCGAACATGAGCGGCACGGTGCCGAGGCTGAAACACAGCATGGACAGCGCGCCCTGCGTAGGACTGCCCGTCGACAGCGCGAAAAGCTGCATGGCCTGAAGCGGTCCGCACGGCATGAGTCCGTTCAGCAGACCGACGACAATCGGCCCCTTCCCGCCGCTTTTCGCGGACTCGATCTTCTCGCCGAACACGCGCGGCATACGCGGCACAAGGCGGCCGAGTCCCGGCAAAACGCCGAACATCGAAAGCCCCATGATAACCATGAACACGCCCGCGATGAGCTGTATGAGTCCCTTCAGGTCGCCCGACAGACTGACGGCCGAACCGATGCCGCCTACGAGAGCGCCGACCGCCGTGTAGGAACAGACGCGCGCGAAGTTGTACTTCAGGCTCGGGAGGAACGTCGATCGAGTCGACGTTCCTCCCGAATCAGCGGGCATACACTGCGAGATATTGATCCCCCCGCACATGGCGACGCAATGAACCGACGTGAGCAGCCCGATAAGGAAAAGCAATCCATACCCCATGCCCTCCTCCGCGAGAGGTATGTTACCGAACGATGTGGTGAACCCAAAATTGCGGAGTATAAAGAAAACAGAGACGACCACTATGAGAATGCCGACGACGCGCCTCGCGTCGAGTCCGCCCGCAAGATTCGAACCGATACCGTCGTACACGTCGCCCGCCTCTTCGCCGTTCTTCCCGCGCTTCCCCTTTCTTTTCCCCGGAAGCGCCTGGTATCCGAGTCCCTCGATGGCCACGACGATCTCGCGCACATCCGTTTCGCGCGGATCGTACTCAACTCGCGCCGTGCCATCCGCGTAGCTGACCCGCGCCCACGCGACGCCTTCCGTCCGGGAGAGCGCCCGCTCTATCCGGTTCTGGCAGTTCACGCACGTCATCCCGCCTACGCGCAACACCAGCGTAGTAAGCTGTTTTCGCTCCTTAGCGGCGCTCATATTCTTCTACCCGCGCATCTGTGCATTGACATACTGTTATACTAACCTGAAAAAACGAAGAAATTGTGAACAGCCGACGTGCCGCACAACAGAGGTGAAGCACGAAAGTGCAAACAGCGACAAATCAATGTCATTGTAACGGTGTCAAAACAAAATTATCGAAAAAAAGGACTGGACAACATATTCTGAAAGGTGTATGCTATTCT
>JAISZM010000043.1 GCA_031269205.1 Eubacteriales Family XIII. Incertae Sedis bacterium
TAGAGCGTATGCGGCGCGCGCTGAAGTCCGCCGATCCGGACGCCTTCCTGCTCGGGGAGGTGTGGGAGGACGCGACGACGAAGGAGAGCTACAATGTGGGCAGGCGCTACGCCCTCGGATGTGGACTCGACAGCGTCATGAACTACCCGTTCGCGAACCACACGGTGGATTTCCTGCTCAACCGGAGCGACGCTTTCGCCTACATGCGGTTTCTCGTCAGCCAGAGCCAGAACTACCCCAAGGAGATGTACTACGCGCTCATGAATCTCTTGAGTTCGCACGATGTGGCGCGCGTACGCACGGTGCTTGCGACGGGCGAGGACGGCAAGGGGATGAGCCGCGAAGAGCAGGCGAAGTTTTCCGCGCCGACGTCCGCGGAGGACGACGCGCGCGGCGAGGCATTGGTGCGCTGCGCCGCCGCCCTGCAGTATTCGCTGCCCGGGATACCCGTCATATACTACGGCGACGAGGTCGGGCAGCGGGGGTTGCTCGACCCGTTCAACAGAGGGACGTTCCCGGCTCGGGCATTCGATGAGACGGGAACGCTCGCGGATTGGTATCGCGCGCTCGGCGCGCTGCGGAACGCCCGCGCGGCGCTCCGCACGGGCGGCGCTCTCTACTACTCCACAAACGGCGACGTCGTCGGCGTACTCAGGTACTGCCTCGGCGGCAAGGACGCCTTCGGCGCGCCGGCGGCTGACGAGATGTTCCTCACCGTAGTCAACCCCGACCCCGAACCCCGCCGCATAGTCGTCGATCTGCGCGCCGAGAAGGAGTGCCTGAGTTTCGTGGATCTCGCGTTCATCAGGGCTATCGAGCCGAGGCGCGCCGTACACCTGTTGTCGAGCGCCGGGGAAAACGCTCCGCAGGAATTGCGCGAGGCCGCCGAGCCGCCGACAAGCGCGGCGCCGGAGTCCACGTCCGAGAGGCGTGGACTGCCGCCGGGCGATTCGGACAATGTCGTCCCCATCACGAGCGGCCTGCTCGATATCTCCGTCCCGCCGTACTGCGCGGAGGTGTTCGAGATCGAGTGGGAGTGAATCGCGACACATCGGTCATGAGGCAGGACGCGAGAAAAGACGCACGGTACAACATCATGTATCGCGCGAGGAAGATCGGGTACAAAGGGTAAGGTTTCGGAAGAGAGATGACGCGCGACGAAAGGGAGGATACGATGGGAAGGACGACGCCATGAACCGACTCCGCAGGGCGGGCGTCCTCCTGCCGGTATTCAGTCTGCCGTCGCCCTACGGCATCGGAACGCTCGGCAAGGCCGCCTTCGACTTCGTCGATTTCCTCGCGGCGTCAGGTCAGAGCCTGTGGCAGATACTGCCGATGGGTTCTACGGGCGCGTCGGCCAGCCCGTATCAGAGCGTATCCGCGTTCGCCGGCAATCCGTTCTATGTCGCACTCGACCTGCTCGTCGCCGACGGGTTGCTGATGAAGCGCGAACTGAAGCCCCTGCGTGACGCGACCGCGGGCGCGTCACGCGTCGACTACGCCGTGCAGAAGGAACTGCGCGCGCCGTTGCTCGCCAAGGCCGCCGCGCGCTTCATCCCCGACGCCGGCTACAAAAAATTCCGCAGGGACAACGCGTGGTGGCTCGAAGATTTCGAGCGCTGCACGACGGAAGCCGCCGCGTCGGTCATCCAATACCTCTTTCACCACCAATGGCTGAATCTCAAGAGATACGCCAACGCGCGCGGCGTCGGCATCGTCGGTGACCTGCCGTTCTACCTCGGGTCCGACTCGGTCGACTACAAGGCGCATCCCGAGCTGTTCGCGACCGATGCGGAAGGCCGGCCGCGCCTCATCGCGGGTGTGCCGCCCGACGCGTTCGCGAAGGACGGTCAGATATGGAACGACCCCGTTTACGACTGGAAGGAACACGCGCGCACGGGCTACGATTGGTGGATCAGGCGCTTCAGACAGGCCGACGCTCTGTACGACCTCTGCCGCGTCGATCACTTCCGCGCCTTCGCCGCTTACTTCGCCATACCGGCCGGTAGGCCCGCGTCCGACGGGAAGTGGACGCCCGGCCCGGGCAAGAAATTCATCGACGCCGTGAAGAACTCGGTGCCGGGCCTCGGCGTCATAGCAGAGGACCTCGGGATCATTACGGACGACATCCACGCGCTGCGCGAGTACAGCGGCTACCCCGGTATGCGCGTAATGCAGTTCGCCTTCGGCCCAGGCGACGACAGTTCGTATCTGCCGCACAACCACATCGAGGACTGCGTTTGCTACACGGGCACGCACGACAACCCGACGCTGGTCGAGTGGTCGTCGAAACTCGCGAAGCCCGAAGCGGACTTCGCGCGCGCCTACCTCGGAGCGGACGGGAAGGGCCTGCCTGAGGCCGTGCTGAAAGCCGCTCTCGGCAGCGTCGCGCGCTCGGTCATAATTCCGCTTCAGGACTACCTGGGTCTCGGCGCGCGCGCGCGGATCAACACCCCGTCAACCGTGAGCAAAAAAAACTGGACATGGCGCCTCTCGCCCGACAGTCTTACGAAGGAACTTGCAGGCAGGATAGCCGAACTATCCCGCATGTACGGCCGCGCCTGAAAACCGCTCTGAACGTTGCGCTCTTTGGCGCAAAGCGCACCCGAAAATACTTTTCTCGCCATTGAGTTTATCGTCCGTTCGCTACGTCGCGATAATATGGTAAAATGCTATCGTGACGAAAGGCGCGCGGGATAAGGGCTACGTTCCGCGAAAAAACCGCATGGCGTATGCCGCATGAAAGTAGTGTCGCGCAGACGTTTCCTCAGCAAGAATGAAGGCATGGCATATGATAGAAGCAACAAATCTCGTGAAGACATTTGGAGAGGTCAGGGCGCTCGACGGCCTGTCTTTCCGCGTGGGGAACGGACTCGCCTACGGGCTGCTCGGCCGCAACGGAGCGGGCAAAACGACGACGATACGGATCATTATGAATTTCTTCGGCGCGGATTCGGGAGAAGTCACGATAGACGGCGTGGCGGCCTCGAAGACGAAGGCGCGCATCGGCTATCTGCCCGAGGAACGCGGACTGTACCCGAAACGCGTCATCCTCGAGCAGATGATATACATAGGCGTACTGCGCGGCATGACGAAGCAGGGCGCGGCGGACAGGGCGCGGGTACTGCTCGACGACCTTGAGGCCACGGAGTACACGAACCGTCGGCTCGACACGCTCTCGAAGGGCAACCAACAGAAAATTCAGCTCGCGATAGCTCTTATCAGCGATCCCGATGTAATAATTCTCGATGAACCGTTTAGTGGGCTCGACCCCGTCAACGCGCGCATCCTCAAAAAAATCGTGAGGGAGCAGGTAAACGCGGGCAAGACCGTGATTTTTTCGAGTCATCAGATGTCGCAGGTCGAGGAATTTTGCGACGAGATCTGTCTCATCGACCGCGGTCGCGGCGTGCTCGAGGGCAACCTAAAGGAGATCAAGCGGAGCTATCCTCGCGATACGCTGTACATGGAAGCCTACGGCGCGGGCGACATAGGACTGCTTCTGAGGGACGACGCGCCGGGAGCGGTCGCCGATGTGGCTCTGCACGGCGACGGATGGACGGTCAACCTCACGGCGCCGGAGAGGCGCAAGGATATTCTGGACGCCTTGGGCGCGCGGGGCATCGTGCCAGAGGTATTCTCCGTCAAAGAGCCGACGCTCGAGGAGATATTCGTCGACAAGGTCGGCGGCGAGGCGCCCGCTGAGGACGATCCGGACGAAGGCGCGGGCAAGGGGAAAAAGAAGCGCGGCTTCGGCCTGTTCGGGAGGAAGCGCGGCGCGGGCGGCACCCCCGGCGCGGGCGGCACAACCGGCGCGGGCGGCACAACCGACGCGGACGGCATCACCGGCGCGGACGCGCGCCGTTATACGGAGAGGAGGCCGTCATGACAAAGATACGGGCGGTTCTCGGCTTCGAGTACCGCGGCTACATCAAGAGCAAATCGTTCGTCATCACGACCATTATATTTGTGGCTGTCATCCTTATCCTTTCGCAGGTTCCGAGGTTCATGGGCGCCTTTCAGGGCATCGGCACCATCATCGGCGGCGGGGAGAAGCAGAGCGCGCTCGTCATTCTCTACGGCGAAGCCGAGAACGACGTTTTCGTCAAGGCGCTCGACCCGAAAGTCTTTGCTGTGGCGGCGGGCGGCATGTACGAATGGACGATCGACAAGCGCTCCTCATACGCAACGGAATCGCAGGTGCAGACGGTCGACGGCGACTCTTATCAGGAAAGCGGAAAGGATGCGACGGATCCGCAAAAGCTGATTTCCGACGGCAAGTACGACATCGTCATGGAATACGACGGCGGCAAGGATTACAAGCTCTACGGAAAGGGGCAGGATTTCATGCTGTCCACGCTGCCCATGATGCTCGATCCGGTGCTGACGAACGCCGCGAGAAGCGTGAAGATGACGGGCATGACGACGGAGCAACAGGCGGAGGTCAAGAACGTGCTCGACACGACGGTCGCGGGCGAGGTGAGAACCGTCGGCGGCGGCGACGCGCAGAGCAATTACTGGCTCGCCTACGTCATGCTGTACGTGCTCTTCATGTCGATAATGCTGTACGGGCAGTTCATCGTGAACGCGGTCATCAACGAGAAGAGCAGCAAGATGATGGAGCTGCTCGTCACGTCAGCGAACCCGATAGAGTTGATGTTCGGCAAGGTCTTCGGGGTGGGCATGGCGGCGTTCACGCAGATAGGCGCGA
The DNA here is from genome assembly GCA_031269205.1 of Eubacteriales Family XIII. Incertae Sedis bacterium. Lineage (GTDB taxonomy): Bacteria > Bacillota > Clostridia > Peptostreptococcales > Anaerovoracaceae > JAIRPC01. The sequence continues at coordinate 4,712 of JAISZM010000043.1, forward strand.
TCGTCGTGGCGGTGGCGGCTTCGTTCGCGCTCAACTTTGACACGTGGGAAAATCAGATCCCGGAATTCAAAGAGATACTCTCGCAGATGAATCTCTCCGTAGGGCTGTTCGTGTTCTTTATCCTGTTTTTCGTCGTCGGTTACTTCCTGTACGCGTTCATCTGCGCGGCGGTGGGTTCGACGGCGAGCCGCGTCGAGGACGCGGGTTCCGTTTCAACCCTGCCGATGATGCTCGCCACGGCCTCGTTCATCGTGTCGCTGGTGAGTATGCAGAATGTCGACGCTGCCTATGTGCACGTGCTGAGTTTTATACCGTTCTTCTCGCCGTGGATCATGTTCGCGCGACTCTGCATGGCATCGGCCACTTTCTCCGAAGCGGCGATAGCGTTGGCGATCCTCGTGGCGGCGGTCATTTTCTTTGGATGGCTGTCGGCAAAGATATACCGCGTCGGAGTCATGATGTACGGAAAGCCCATGAAGCTCGTCTCGGTCGTCAAGGCGGCTCTGCGGTCGTGAGCGTGTGAGATAGTCGGGAGCGCGGCAGACATCACGATCCGCCGGCGTTCCTACGCTGATTCGTTCATATCCCGGTAAGCTGGGGTAAGCGTGTCCCGCGGGGACGTGACGAGCGCAGCGATCTGCTGTCATGGTTTACCTACCGCTTCACGTAAGCATCATCGGGGAACACCCCCTGAAACGCGCATGTTCGCGCGGGTACTTGTTGCGACGAGAACGCTGTATTACACTTTAAATCACAGGGCGCTCTCTTGTCTATCAAACCCCTCTCCACCTATCTAACTACTCACGGAGAGCGCCCTTTTCTCTCCACCGCCAAACTTTGGCCGAGCATCAGCACACATCAGCTAAACTTTGGACAGCCGACGGGACAATACATGTTACAATATTATTGATAACATTAAAGGAGCCGAGAAGCGGGGCGGGATGATCGTTCCGATTGAACGGAGGAGAGGTCGTCATGGTGAGATTTGCGGGCAGAGTTAACAGGGTGAACCCGAGCGCGGTCAGAGAGATTTTCAAACTCATGGCCGACCCGGACATCATCTCATTCGGCGGCGGCAGCCCCGCGGTCGAGTCGTTCGAACCCGCCGTGATACGGGAGATCACCGACGAACTGCTGACGTTGCGGCCGGATGCGATGTTGCAGTACGGGACTACGGAGGGGTGGATTCCCGTGCGCGAGGCTTACATCGAGCATATAGCGCGTCCGAAGGGGCTTGAGTTCTCCCTCGACGACGTCGTCGTCACGACGGGTTCGACCCAGGGAATCAGCCTGTCGATAGACGCCTTCGTGAACGAGGGCGATACGGTGCTCGTCGAGTCGCCGACGTTTCTGGCCACACTCATGATGTTCAATAAAGTGGGCGCGCGCGTCGTCCCCGTCGAGACGGACGAGGACGGCATGAGGACGGACGACCTGAAGGCCAAGCTCGAGTCGACGGGAGCGCGGTTCATCTACACGATACCGACGTTTCAGAATCCGACGGGACGCACGCTGTCGTTGTCTCGGCGGCGTGAGGTCGCGAGACTCGCGGCGGCGTATGACGCGGTCGTCGCCGAGGACGACCCGTACTGCGATCTGAGATACTCGGGCGAACCTCTGCCGTCGATAAAGAATTTCGACGAGGTGGGCAACGTGATACTGTTGAACAGTTTCTCCAAGACGATATCGCCGGGCCTGCGCGTGGGCACGGTCGCCGCCTCGCCCGAGATCATTAAAAAACTCGTCGTGGCGAAACAGTGCTCCGACACGCACACGGCCATATTGCCTCAGGCGATCTGCGCGGAATACCTCAGCCGGGGTCTGCTGCCGAGCCACTTGACTCAGGTCGCGCCGATGTATAAGGAACGGCTCGACACGATGCTCGCATGTATCGAAAAGGAACTGCCCGAGGGGACAGACTATACGCGCCCGGAGGGAGGCCTTTTCATCTGGCTCACGCTGCCGGGCGAACCCGATATGAATGAGCTGTTGCGCGTGGCCACACAGGAGTACAAGGTGGCGTTTGTGCCGGGAGCGCCGTTCTTCGTCGATCCGTCCGAGGGGCGGAACGCGTTCAGGTTGAACTTCTCGGGGGAAACGCCCGAGCGGATCGAAGAGGGAATGCGGCGGCTCGGCAAGGCGTTCGGAGACTGCGTCCGGTAAGGTACGCACCGGGAGCGAACCGCGCGACGGCCGAGCCGGACGTTATCTATGAACGCTGTTGAATCGGATGAGTGTGGTGTAATATGAGCAGACGCGAATGATGAGCGGAAGCGTCAGATGAGCGGAAGCGTAGGACGGGCAGAAGTGTAAGATGAGCAGAAGCGAAAGTTCCTTTCTTGACGGGAAGACCGCGATAGTGACGGGATACGGGGGCGTCGGTTACGAAGTGGCGCTCGCTCTTGCGTTGCGCGGCGCCGCGGTCGTCGTCGCCGGGCGCGACGAGTCCAAGGGCAGGGCCGCCGTTGAGCGGATAGAGAGGGAACTCGAAGGCGAAGACGCGCGGCAGGGGCTTGATCGGCGTTTCCCCGGCGCGGCCTTCGAAATGCTCGACTTGTTCGATCCCTCCTCAACTCGGGATTTTGCCGCTCGCGTAATCGCTTCGCGTGATCACGTCGATATGATATTCTGTGTGGCGGGCGTGATGATGCCCGACGAACTTGGACTGACGAGCGCGGGCGTTGAGCGGCAGTTCGCCGTAAACTATCTCGGACACTACGAACTCGTAGGCAGACTCATGCCACTGCTTCGCGCCTCGGATGGCGCGCGCGTCGTGACGGTAAGTTCCATCGCGAACAGACCCACGCGCTTCGACCTCGCGGACGCGGTAGCCGCGCGCGATTACGTCCCATCGATATCCTACGCGCTGTCCAAACTGTGTTGCCTTATGTACGCGCTCGAACTGAACAGGCGCTTCCCCTTCGTCAGAGCCTGCTGCGCCCACCCCGGGTTGGCGCGGACGAACCTGTTCAGCGGGAGCAAGGGATTCACGATGAGCTTGTTGAGGGTCATATTCTTCGTCTTCCCCTTCATCAGGCAGTCCGCGCGCGCGGCCGCGAGGCCCGTACTGTACGCGGCCCTGTCGCCGGACGCGGTCGGCGGCGCGTACTACGGCCCGATGTTCGCGTTCGCCGGGCCGCCGCGCCGGGCGCTCACGCCGTTGCGCGCAAGGAACGAACGCTTGCGTGAGCGGATGTGGACAGTATCGGAAGAACTCACAGGAGTGAAATACGAATGAACGAGATACTTGCAAAGGGTTATATCCAGATATATACCGGCGACGGGAAAGGTAAGTCGACCGCGGCCTTCGGGCTTGCGGCGCGCATGGCCGGACGCGGCGGTCGCGTCTTCATCGGGCGCTTCATGAAGGGACTGACGAGCGGTGAATTGAATTCCTGCAACAATATTCCGCTCATAGAGTACGAGGATTTCGGCAGCGATGAGTACATCGTCGGAACGCCGTCGGATCGCGATATATCGAGTGCGGAATCGGGGCTTCGGCGGGTAAGCGAGGCGCTTGGGAGCAGCGAGTATGATATGGTGGTGATGGACGAGATCAACGACGCGTTGCTGTTCGGGCTCGTGACCTTGGATGCGGTACTCGATGTCGCGAAAGTGAAACCCGAGCGAACCGAGTTGATTATGACAGGGCGCGGCGCGCCAAAAAAGCTCATTGAGGCGGCCGACCTCGTGACGGAGATGCGCGCCGTCAAGCACTATTTCGACGACGGCGTCATGGCCCGTCCCGGAATAGAGTATTGAACGCGAAGCCAGAGGTGAAGCACGAAAGTGCAAACAGCGACAAATCAATGTCATTGTAACGGTGTCAAAACAAAATTATCGAAAAAAAGGACTGGACAACATATTCTGAAAGGTGTATGCTATTCT
>JAISZM010000045.1 GCA_031269205.1 Eubacteriales Family XIII. Incertae Sedis bacterium
AGAATAGCATACACCTTTCAGAATATGTTGTCCAGTCCTTTTTTTCGATAATTTTGTTTTGACACCGTTACAATGACATTGATTTGTCGCTGTTTGCACTTTCGTGCTTCACCTCTGGCAAAGGAAGGAAGGTGCGAAGTCGTCAGGGCCTCGGGGGATATGCGATACAGCCCGACGATAGCTGGGCTGTCGATAATGCCGATGAATGTTTCATGGCTGGTCACAACATTGGCGATAGGAACGTATATTGTCAGGAACGGAGGGAAGACTATCATGCCGGGGTACTACATTGCTGCTTGAGCATATGATACTATATTATTGAACAGGGTGCGGCGGCAGTTTTGATTGGGAGAACGGAATGGGCGGATCGGCACGCGAATTTGGCAAAACCGGGATATGCCACATTCTTTTCAGGAGCGGGACATATGGCGATGGACAGATCGGGAAGCAGGCTCGTCACGGCCGATGAGATGAAACGGCTTGACGAGAATACGATAACGGAGCACGGAATGTCGTCTGCTGTGCTCATGGAGCGCGCGGCGCTTGCCGTCGTGGAGACGCTTCGTGAAGAGGACTTCGACCTCTCACGCGTACTGGCCGTATGTGGGCCGGGCAACAACGGAGGCGATGGCATAGCCGCCGCGCGACTGCTCCATATAGACGGGTGCGACGCGACGGTCGTCTTCGTGGGCGACAGGGAGAAGCGTAGCGAGGAGACGAGGCTCCAGTGGCGCATCGCCGAGAGCTACGGCGTGGAGATCGTGGATCTGCGCGCCGCTGTGGACAGCGGGCTGTTCGCGGAGGCTACGACTGTCATTGACTGTATCTTCGGCATAGGAGGAGGCCGCGCGCCTGCGGGCGATTTTCTCGACGCGGTTCGCATGATAAACAGGTCGGGCGCGTCGGGCGCGGAAGTGCTCGCCGTCGATATTCCGAGCGGCGTTTCCGCCGACACGGGCGAGGCCGTGGGCGAAGCCATCACCGCCGACGCCACGGTGACGTTCGCCTACAAGAAAGTCGGGCATGACAGGCCGCCCGGTAACGAACTGTCCGGCGATGTCATCGTGAAAGATATAGGAATTTATTGACGGAACGCTGTTGCGGCAAGGGGCGCGGCGCGGGGGTAATAAAGCAAACTGGGGAAGCAAACTTACAAGGGAGAAACTATGGCTGAAAAGAAAGATGCTGAAAATTGACCGATATAGGCGCATGGCGAAACCTTGTGTGACTCCATGAAAATCATAGTAATAAACGGCGCGGAGCAGAAGGGCTGCACCTACAATATGAAGGAGATGTTCCTTGACGCGGTCGGGCGGGGACACGATGTCACGGAGTTCACGCTGCCGGAAGACTGCCCCGTATTCTGCACGGGCTGCAAAGCGTGCTTCTACCGTGATATTTCCGTGTGCCCGCACCGTGAGTATACGGTTCCGATCTGGGATGCGATAAGCGCGGCGGATCTGATCGTGTTTACCTCGCCCGTCTATGTCTTTCACGCGACTGCGCAAATGAAGGCGCTGCTCGACCATTATGGCTCAAAGTGGATGGCTCACTCTCCCGAGCGGCAGATGTTCTCGAAGCAAGCGGTCATCATTACGAATGCCGCCGGCATGGGAATGAAAAATGTCGCGCGCGACATAGGCGACAGTCTGCGGTATTGGGGCGTGGCGCGCGTGTTCGTTATCAAGCAGGCCTTGTTTGAGTCGCGGTGGGAACTCGTGGCCGAGAAAAGGAAGGCGGCGATCAAGCGCAGTTGCGCGAGGGTTTCCTCTCGCGTCACAGCCGCCGGGGCGGTAAAGCCGTCCATAGGCGTCAAGGCGAGATTCTATATTATGCGCATGGCGCAGCGAATGATACATAAGTCGCAGCTGAAAGCCGGTCAACCTGAAACGAAAGACCATCTGTATTGGAAAGAAAATGGATGGCTGTCCGGCGGGAAGCCGTGGAGGTGAATGGTTCCTCCTATTGTGTTGTCGGGAAAGGATGAGAAAACATGAAAATTCTAACCTTGGAAGAAGGGGGAGGGGGCAAGACCCCGCTGAGGGAATTATCGTGACGAAACTCCCGCACAACGAAAACCTTTATGTTTGCGGCCTGTCCGACCATGCGTTGTGGGGCGTCATCGCCGGCGATGCCCTCGGCGTCCCCGTTGAGTTCAAGAAACGGGAATATCTCGACCGGCATCCCGTGACCGATTTCATCGGCTATGGGACATTCGACAAACCGCCCGGCACGTGGTCGGACGATTCGAGTCTGACGCTCGCTCTCGCGGATTCCATCGCCTCGTCCGGAGGGAAACTTGACTATGCGGATATGATGGAACGGTTTGCCAAGTGGATTTTTGAAGGCGCCTATACTCAGGACGGGAAGGCGTTCGACGTCGGCATGACGACATTGAAAGCAATCAGCAACTACAGAAAAGGCGCCGCGCCTGCGGAGTGCGGAGGCCGCGGAGAGCGCGACAACGGAAACGGCTCTCTCATGCGCATCGTTCCCCTGTTGTTCTACCTTGACAGCAAGGGCGTCAAGGTCTTGGGTGACGAAGGTGCTCGCGTCATCTCCGACGTTTCCTCGCTGACCCACGCCCACCCGCGCAGCCGCGCGGCCTGTATCATATATCTCGCGGTCTGCGAACACGCCTTGTCGGAAGCGCGGGGCTCCGGTAAAAGCGGGCGCCTCGAAATATCGAACGGGGAAGAACGCTTCAAGCGGCGCAAGGAAGGCATCATCGCCGCTATCCGCGACACGCTGAAATTCCTCGGGGAGCACGGCGAATACAACAATGAACTCGAACATTTTGCGCGGATGGCCGACGCCGGATTCAGCGATCTGCCGCGCGAACGGATAAAGAGTTCCGGTTACGTCGTGCACACGCTCGAGGCCGCACTTTGGTGCACTATGAATACAGGGAACTGTATGGACGCCCTGCTTGCGGCGGTCAATCTGGGCGGCGATACCGACACGACCGCCGCAGTCTGCGGAGGGCTCGCGGGACTGTACTCATACGGAGCCGGCGACGGCGCGTCGATCCGGCTCGCCGACAAAATCCCGAACCGCGAAGTTGCCACGGGGATTATTAAGAAATTCAGTCATACCGTAGAGCGCGTTGGTCAGCACTCCGTCGCGACGGACGATGAGCACATCTTGAGGAGTTGGTAATGGGGTATCCCGATTTTGTAAAACAGGTGCGGCAGCTTTCAGGCATGACACAAAGCGACTGTGCGGGCGCTTTATCGGTTAACGCATCTTCCGTCAAGCATTGGTGGAATGGCTATGCGAAGACGGCCAAGGCGCATTGGCTGATGATTGATTTTGGCATCAAGGCTGATTTTATGAAATCCTGCATGGGATTTCAACAGGAAAATCAATCATTATAGTAGCAAAGTTTAACAGGGAGGGTCGTCAATGAAAGATGCAAGCGAAACACCGGGTAAGAACCTCGAGTATATTAAAAGCCTGAATCGCACGAATATGCTGACGATCTTATTGGCGTTATGCGAAGACGAGGGCTTGGCGAAGCAGATTTCCGCAAAAGCGAAGGATCTGCTGTCGGACGTCGACGCGGGGGAAATTGAGGAACAGGTTTTCGATGCGCTGAACACCATATTTATCGAGGAATTATGGAAGAATTCGGGCAAAGACTATTTTGGCGGTTACCACGATGAAACGGAGGTCGCCTATGAGATGGTTGAAGACGCCGTTTCGAAGCCGCTTCAAAACATGAAACGGTATCGTGCGCTCGGGATGAAAGATATAGAGAAGAAGTATTGCGTCGGCATCGTGGCTGGACTGCTGCGTTATGGAGATGAAGGCGAGAATGAATTTCATGAGGCCGTCCCGGACGATCCGTATACTATAGCGGACGATGTTTTTGCAGAATGGAAAGAACATAATCCGCCGGAGGAATGGGATGAGGTCAAGGCAACGTTTGACAGATTCGCAGAAGCATAAGGGTCTGTAATTCGCCACTAAAAATTACCCCGACTCCACCCTCGTCATCAAAACTCTTCGATACGGCGGTATGATTTGTGACCGGTGAATTGTGTCCTGTAACAACTATCCTCGGGGATGATTTGTATTGTTATTCCCACGGATATACAGGGGTGCAATCCCGAATCAATTCTTTTCTACCGTTTCGAAACACGTTATCAAACCGACCTCGCCCAGCGGGTCGGCGTTTTCTCAATCATATCATGCACTTATCAGCCTGTCATTCCAATCGTTGTGGAATCGGCCAATACCCTGTTGCAAACAATTGTTCGCCCGTGTATACTGATAATATGAACAGCAGGTACCCGACAATCGACATCGCCGCCACCGGCAGAAATATCAGGAGCCTTATGGCGGAGCGCGGCTTCGGGCCGGTTTTTATCTGCGGGCAATTCGGGATCGGCAGCCTGCAGACGGTCTATAATTGGATGAACGGCCGCAATCTGCCGAGCATCGATCACCTCTATGACCTGTCCATGCTGCTAACCGTCCCAATCGATGACATTATCGTACCGGCAAGGCGCGATGGCGCATACTCATCCAATGGGATGATGTTGGGATTGACACCGGATCGCGGCGCCGTCCGGGAAACACCGGCTAAAGACGCGCGGCATGGATTCAATCGGCGTTTCCCGCAGCCTGTTGTCGTCAGCATTCTGCAAAACGGGACGTTAAGAGTGTCATAGTTGACTTCTTACGAGCGGATGATATGGTGGGGATAATCGACGGTTTAGTCAGAGATTTGTTTCAGGAAGTTCTGGGCAAGGAAAGAACGGTCGGACAAGAGGAGTTCGGAAATCAATTTGGAGATGCCTTCAAGTTCTCTCCCTTTCACGATAGAGTAGGAGAGCATAAATGGAAGTTGATTGTCAACAAAAGCATATATCCGAAGGGAACTTATGAAGCGATTTCAATAATACGTGACAAAAGGACGGGGAATGTTCGTATCTGGTCAGCAGAAGGCCGATCAAAAGGAATGGGATATATACAAGTTCCTGTTATTTTTCTTTCGCTTAAAAGGCTGGTGCCGGTTGGTGAGGAAAAGAAAGTAGCCCATGACCCGGTGTCTTTTTCGGAAGAGGAAATTGCGTTCTATCAGCAGTATCACAATAAAATACTGATGTTGGCGGATGCGCTGACCGGTGTTGAATTGATTGAATCCAGCAATAAGAACTCATTGGGTGCGGTTACGGATTTTTATGATGGTCAGTGATCGCGCTTCCCGATTACGTGTATCCTGAAAAAATCAAAATTTATTCAGAAGACGAAGAAGCCCGCATTTTCATAAGAGGACTATTGCCACGAGGATATGGGGGGAAAATACAGTTTGTTAATGTTTCAATCGGAGGCGACCAACTAATCAGTCTCGCGCGACAAGCCAAAGTTCCGGAATTTCTGAATAGCATTGTTATTCTTGATGGAGATAAAAATCCGTCGAGAAAACCCAAGAACTTCATTATACTTCCAAGCGAAGGGGATTCCCCTGAAAAAGTCCTGTTTCGCTATTTACGAAGATTCACGGAAAATGATGATTT
>JAISZM010000047.1 GCA_031269205.1 Eubacteriales Family XIII. Incertae Sedis bacterium
AGAATAGCATACACCTTTCAGAATATGTTGTCCAGTCCTTTTTTTCGATAATTTTGTTTTGACACCGTTACAATGACATTGATTTGTCGCTGTTTGCACTTTCGTGCTTCACCTCTGAAGCTCGTATGATATACTTATGGGCATGAGTGAGAGAAAAACCATCATGGTCGTCGACGGTCAGGGCGGCGGACTTGGAAAAGCCATCATCGAAAAACTGCGCGAGGCGCGGCTCGACGCGGACATCCTCGCTATAGGTACGAATTCGTCGGCGACGGGCGTCATGCTCAGGGCAGGCGCCACGGGCGCAGCGACGGGCGAGAACGCGCTCATACACAACGCGAGTCTCGTCGACTTCATCATCGGCCCCATCGGCATGATATCCGCGAATTCGATGCTCGGCGAGATATCGTCCAAGATGGCGAACTCCATCGCCTCGGCGCCCTGCATAAAGATGCTCATACCTATGGACAAATGCAATCTCTACGTGGGCGGAGTTTCCGAAGAAACGAGCCTGGCCGACAAGATCGACGACATCGTCGGGAAAGTGCGTTCGCTGTTGTAATAATGAGTCTATTTCACGAAAGTCATGATCTGTTCGATCGGCTTTCGCCCGGGACTCTTAACCCCGTCTTCAGGTATTCCGATGGACACGAGCGAAGCCATGAACCAGCCGTCTTTGAAGGAAGAGTTGTTCCCGCCTATGAGCAATTCGTGACCGTTTTTCTCACTATCTCTGAGCAGTCTGTAAGGAAATCCAGCCTCCCTTACCACGATATCCTCAATCAGTTCCGCAGCGTAGTTTGCGCTTGTGATCCAACACCCGCCATAACCGAGATCGGTCGCCTTTAGCATGAGATGCTCTACCGCCGCGCCGAGACTTTGCATACCCGGGCTGGCCAGATACGCGTGCTTTTTAAGCGTAGCGTCGTCCGCGCCCGCGGCTTCCAATTCGCGGTACCCCGACGGCAGATAGGTCTGTCCCATCACCACGATGAGCGCCGGCGCGTCGGCAATAAACAAAGTGAAGTTCTTCACGAATTTTCGAAACCCGTCGGGAGATAGCGCCGTACCCGTTACCTGGAAAGCGTCTGTTGTTTCCGCCTCGTCAGCGCCCGCGCCGCGTGATTCCATGCTCGACGATATCTCCTCGTTTCGTTGGAGTATCGCTCGCGCGATTTTTTCTATCAGTTCCTTGCGTTTAATGATGACAAAATGCCAGTTCTGCATGTTCTTTCCCGATGGAGCCGCACGCGCCGCTTCTACAAGCTTCAACAGGACTTCGTCCGGCACATCTCCTGTTTTATAATGCCGTACGCTCTGTCGTTTTTTTATCAACTCTGAGAATTCCATTGGATTGCACCTCCCTTACCGGATTAAACTGTACTTACTATTTTTTATCACCGCGCAAGGCAGGGGCGACGATGCCGTCGCCCGGAAGTTTCGGTATGAGCGCGGAAAACACGAGGGCGAGTACGCCGACAAACGCGAGGACGAGCAGAGCCGAAGGGATGCCGAAATTGTCGGCGATGAGACCGACGCCGGGTGCGGCGATGCCGCCCACGCTGACGGTCAGGCCGTACAGGACGCCCGACGCGAGGCCGAGCCTGTTCGGCAGGAAGCTTTGCCCCGCCACTATGAGCGTGCTGTGGCAACCGCTCATGGCGAGTCCTATGAACGCGACAAGTACCGTCGCGACGAGCGGAGATCTGTTGAACGTGAACAGGAACAGCAACGGAGCCGACGCGACGGAGCAGATCATGATGACGCGGCTAAACCCTATCCTGTCCGCAAGCCTTCCTCCGAGCAGCGTCGCTACCGCGCCGGCCGCCGCGAAGACGGTCAGGCGCGCGTTCCCCGCGGTGACCGACTGCGCGAGCACGTAGACCCAGAACAGCGGGATGAATGTGTTCAGGCAAGTGTTCACTATCGCGCGACAGAACATCGAAATCGAAACGAGCGTGAACGCGGGCCAATTATCTTTTTGCTCTCCGTCCGCCAGACCTATAGCGGCCGTCTTTTGCAGCATGGCCGCCGCGTGGATGGCCTTTACTTTGATTAACAGCAGTGTGGCGACGACCGCGCCTTGGCAGACGAATACGACCGTGCCGTGCATACCTATACCGAGCATGAGAGCCGAGCAGATGATTGGACCGACGGCGAATCCGATATTCCCACCGACAGCGAAGATGCTCATACCCTCGCCTTTCCTCTCACCGGACACGTAAGCCGCGAGCTTGCTCCCTTCGGGGTGAAAAAGCGCCACTCCCACGCCCGTGATCATAGCCGAAAAAAACAAGACCCAATAATTATCGAGAAAACCCATGAGTGAGATACCGCCGCTCGCGAGGAGGATGCCGACGCACATCAACTGCGGCTTCTCCACCTTGTCGCCGAGGTGACCGAAGAGCGGTTGTACGACGGACGACACGAGGTTGCTCGCAAACACGAGTCCGGCTGCCGAGGTGTACGTCAGGCCGTGTTCGGCGATGAGAAAAGGAAGCAAAGCGGGGAGAGCGCCCTGATTTATGTCCGTGCTTATATGCCCCATAAGGAGCAGATAGGAATTTCGTCTTGTAACCATAATAGCTAATGGATTACATTTTACCACTTTTCCCGCGTCAGTGCGAGGGGCAAACGAAGCTATATGGTGAGACTATATGGTGAGACTTGCCACGATAAAGGCAAATCATTCACGTTTTCTAACCTTGGAGTTATCATTGGAGCTGTCATTTCGTCTACTCCCAGCCCTTGCACACGTCGATCCACTCTTTATAATTTGAGCATTTTTCCAATTCGTTCAGGGAAAGTTCTATCGCGCTGTTTTTGCTGCCACATGCGGGGTATACTTTCTCAAACCGCTTGAGCGACTTGTCGAGATATATGGCGACATCCTCGCTGATTCCAAACGGACAGACTCCCCCCGCGGGATGTCCTGTTATTTGCTCTACTTCCTCGCCTTTCAGCATCTTTGCCTTTGTGCTGTAACGCGCCTTATATTTGGAGTTATCGATTTTTGCGTCGCCCGCCATGACGATAAGCATCGCCGCGTCCCCGATTTTGAACGACATGGTTTTCGCGATTTCTTTTTCGCGGCAACCGATCGCTCTAGCAGCTTCCTCAACGGTTGCGCTGGACGTAGGAAATTCCAGTATCCTGTCTTCGATCCCCCACTTTTTTAAATAATCTCTCACCGATTCAAGTGACATATTCGTCCTCCTTGTACCTTTAAGTGTACCACTCTAGAGAAATATCCCCGTCAACCGCGCGTGAGTGCGGCGGCGACCTGCGCCCATTGTTCCATAAATTCGGGTTTCTTCTGCGTCGCTCGATTGGCCGGACTCGTCGAGGGCAAGTAGATCGACCGCATTCCCGCTTCCTCCTCACAGAGCGTGCGAAAAAGTTCCGTACCTTTTTTGCCCGTCGTGAAGATATATGCTATTTTCGTCTTGTCGAGCAATGGACGGAATTTGTTTGGAACGGGATATTTGATGCTGTCATCCGAGGCGCCTTCGATGCGGCAGGAATGCAGAACGTCCCACAGCGCGACGCGACGAGACAGAGCGAACGCCCGGCGGGCAGGCACGTCGTAAGGCGGCGCGGGGACGTCGAGCACCTCGGCGAGGGTCTTCCAGAAGATATTTTGCGGATGACCGTAGTAAAATCCCATCTCGCGCGATTTCGGCGACGGAATCGTTCCGAGAATGAGAATCTTTGAATCCGCATCACAGAGCGGCGGCCACGGGTGGACTATTTGACTAAATCGCAAATCGAGCCACCTCATCGGATGTCAACTTCGCAAGAGGTTTCTTCGCAGTCTTGGCGTAGCGAGACAGCTTTAGCAGATCAACATTACAAGACGGCGCGACCGTGTAAGGGTCTGCCTTGTCGAAATAACCTTTCCAAAGAGGCTTGTCAGCCAAAAAATCAGGCAATGTTCCATTCATAGGTATACACCTCCAAAATGTTTCGCGCATTTATTTCATCGATAAAGAACTGATACTGATGGAGCATTCCAAGGTATTCAGCGCCAAATGCGGCAATGTAGTGCTCGAGCAGTTCCTGATTGTCCGCAAATCCGTGCATGGCACCTTCGTGTCCCCATTCAATCGACTTCTCCGCAGCAACGGCAAACAGATGTCCGCCAACGCCGGAATACTTTTGCTTACCACTATCATGAATATTGTTATGAGGGGCGGTACAAGCCCAGTGAAGATAAACTGCGTTTGACCCTTTGTCGTCTCTAATTCCTATCAGCCCTTGAATAGAGTTATCATCCTTCAAGGCAAGAGCATAGACCTCGACATCCAAGGGCATTCTCTTCCAATCGATATGCCAACCATTGTCTTCTCGGAACTTCTTTAGGTATGATCTGCTTTCAACCTTGAAAACAACAGTCTCATGTTCCTCACCTGTCTCTGAATCTTTCAGGCATGGAACAATCTCATCTATCCATATATCAATGTAACCAACCTCAAGCATTCTCCTGGTCAATCTCCTTCTTTCCTTGAATAAAGTATATCACGAGGGAACCTCGAGCGAGCACTGTGGAGAGAAATTTAACCCCAAAAGGCAGCTTGTTTGCTTGTGCGCCCACCGGATCCATCTTTGCCGCCTTGTTTGCCGGGTAATAGCCGAAAAAGACGCCTATTGCCATCGAAAAGCCTGTCGCGAGGAGTATCGTCCCTACCGATGGCGTCGCCTGTGTGCCGAGCAGATTGGCCGCAAAAACCCCCAGCGCGCTTCCGAAGATAATGCCTATAATCCCGCCAACCAGGCAGAAAGAGCAATCGCCCTTTCGACGACAGGCATTGTAAAACCGTATGGATGCCGGTTGCAATCGGGTAGCCGGCATTATAATATGTCAGATGATACGATGCCGAACTCGATGTGATAACAGCACAGGCACGGCTCAAAGGCTGTTGCGTTGAGAGTTCTGTTTAGTCGATGTTTCGGAGATAATAAATCCGGCTCAGTGTATACCCCCGTTGATATCTATCGTGGCGCCATTGATGAACCAGGCTTCATCGGAACAGAGATAGGCGATAAGGCTCGCCACATCTTCCGGCTGCCCGAGCCTCATCCTGCTTGCCGCGTCGGGATCCGACGCTTTGAGGCCGGTCAGCATGTCCGTCTCTATGGCGGCAGGAAGTATGGCGTTGACCGTGATCCCTTTGCGTGCGGATTCAAAGGCCAGGCTTTTCGTCAGGGATATGAGGGCGCCTTTGGCGGCCGCGTAATTCGCCTGGCCGATGTTCCCGTAAAACGACAACGAGGACATCATGACGATACGGCCAAAGCCCTGCTCACGCATCTTTCCAAGCACCTGTTTGGTGCAATAGAACACGCCGTTGAGATCGACGTCTATCACCCGCTCCCATGCGTCCCCGCTCATCTTGTGGAACATGCTGTCCTGCGTGACGCCCGCGTTATTGACCAGATAGTCGACGCGGCCGAAGCTTTCGAATATCGCGTCGAAGGTCGCTTCGACCTCCGAAGGCTTCGCCACGTCGCATCCGAAAGCGGCGACGCGCTCTCCGTCCCGGCCCAGGTCTCCCAGCCAGGGTATCTCATCCGAGGTCGCGATAACGGCGACGCCGGCGACCCCGTCCGCTAAAAACCGCTTTGCCGCCGCGGCGCCGATACCTCTCCTCCCTCCGGTGACCACCGCATACTTACCACTGAAATCAAACATCTTGACCCTCCTTTTCCCCGGAGCGGACTCCGGCGCAAAACCAACAAAGCGACATCAGGGAAGCTCCCCCGGCGGCGATCCGCCTCGACGGGCAGCCCCTTTTATATCAAGCCTACAAAGCCGCAGGCTAACGGTATCCATAGAGCGGTGAGCGCTATCATGATGAGCTGCAGAAGCCCCGTGACCCTGGCCATATCCGTCATCTTGTAATAGCCCGTGCTGAACGTAAGCATGGGTACGGTATCGAGCGGAAGCAAATAGCAGTTTGCCGCACAGAACGCCAGAGTGAGCGCCATGGCGGGCGGCGACCACGAAGCGCCGAGAGCGATCATGGGGGCGATCATAAAGGTGACGAAAGCCGGAGCGACCGGTATGATGATAAGCGCGACGAAGCATATGGCCGCGGCCATCCCTACGAGCAGCATGGGCGGGAGGTTTGACGTCGTTGGCATGAGCGACGCGAACCAATCACTGACGCCGTTCGACACCATGACCGCGCCGATGGATATAACCGCGCCTTGCAGGATGTACGCGTCCCAGCTCACGTCCTTCGTCACGAAACTCTTCCATTCGAGCACCCTTACACCGGGCATGAAAAAGATGGCGCAGCCTATGACGCATACCACGATGATGTTTATCTCCGCTACCCATGAGCTTATGACAAACAGAGCCATCATGCCCGCGGTTATGAGGAGAACCTTCTTCTCGTCGATACCCATCCGCTTAGGCACGTCGAGCGCTTCTATGAATGCGCGTACCTGCTCGTTGCTTATCTCAACGGGCTTATAGGCTTTCACGCAGAGGAACCAGGCCAGCGGCAGCATGACGACGGCCAGGGGCGCTCCTATGCCCATCCACTGCACGAAGGTGATGCGCATCCCGGTGGCTTCCTCGAGCAGATCCAAGGCCAGCAGGTTGATAGAGCTACCCACAGGCGTTATCATCCCTCCTATCATGCTCGAGACAGCCGTGCCGATCATGAAGGCGCGGGCCGTCTGTCTTTTCGCGCGTTCGTCCTTGTACAGCTCCAAAAAGCTCAGGGCTATCGACATGAATATGGCGCAGGTAGGCACGTTGGACACGAAGGACGACAGGAGGGCGCTGCAGAGCATGATCGCGAAGAGCATACTGCTCACACTCTTGCCGAATTTAAGGAGCAGCGCGCGGAGTATACGCTTCGAGAGCGGGATGGTGGTGAACGCCGCGGCGATGCCGAACGAAGCCAGTATAAAGAACGCGACCTGATTGGAAAAACCGAGAAGCGCGTTCGAAAAGGAGGGTACGGTGTTGAATACGAAGAGGAGTCCCAGGAAGAGGATACAGGTCACGCACATGTCGATGGCTTCCGTCACGAGCATGATGAGGAAGGCGATAGTCAGCCCCAGCACACGCTTCCCTTCCGGGGTGAGTCCTTCAATATCCGGCGCCGCCAAGGATACGATGACGACCAGCACGGCCATCATGACGCCGATAGCCTGCTTCACGCCAAACGGCCTGTCAAAAACGCGTTTTATGACTTCCTGTTCCATGATTCTCCTTGCTTTCAAGCCCCGGCGGACGAAGGCGCGCACAGGACGGGCTTCCATCCTGTACGCGTGCTCCCTCGCGCTTTTTGCCGTCTGCCATCTATCCGCGAAACGCTACATTATGGCGGTGACATCAATTTCCTTTGTCGCCGTCTCATCGTCAGGCACGGCCACAGGGTTTGCCTTTATGTCCTCGATGATATCGTCCAGGCTGTCGCCCAGATACCACTTCTCTGGCTTCAGCTCCCTGCCCTGAGCTTTTGCCTCCAGCGCGGCGAGTATCTTGTCCGGGGTGGCCGGAATCTCGTAGATCCGTATCCCCAGCGCGTCGTTGATGGCATTCAGCACGCTCACGTGACCGCAGCTCTGGAAGCACTCGGACGCCCCTCCCGAGCCGAAGGGGCCGCCCTCGCGCGGCGTCTCGACGTAGGAGAACTCGATATCATCGGGAATCTCATTACACGACAGTATCCCGCAGCCTATCATGTTCTCATATTGCTTCTTGAAATCGCTGTATTCCTCTTTCAGAGCATACCCGATCGCGTGCGCAAGCCCGCCGATCGCCTGCCCCTCGACCGTGAGCTTGTTACCTATCACCCCGACATCCGCAGCGGAATGAACGGCTATCAGGTCTATTTTCCCGCTGCTTGGGTCAGCTTCGATCCTCGACACCTGTACGATATGGTTGTGATCCATCATGGGATTCCCTTCCCCTGTGTCCGGGCTGAGGGCCTCACGCTCATCCACCGACGACCATTCTCCCTTGAAAAGCGTTTCAAGCCCGTCCGCTTTCATCTCGTCATAGCCGCGGTATGTACCGTCGGCTTTTCGCATAGCGTCGAGCATCTTTTGTCCCGCTATCAGGGTGGCGTTGCCGGATACGTAGTGGCTGCGGCTTGCGGCGGAAGGCCCGTGGAACGGCGCTTTCCCGGTATCATCCTTGATGAGCCTCACCTGATCGGGCTTTAGTCCAAGAGGCTTCAATGCCTCTATGGTGAACACGACGCTGCTCGCGTCCCCTCCCTGACCCATCTCCTGCCAACAGTTGTAATGCGATACCGACCCGTCAGGATTCAGTTCGAGCCAGACCTCGCATATATCCGCGTCCTCGCTGACGTGGAAACCGCCCATAGCCAAGCCGACGCCCCGCAGCTTTCCGTCGCCCGTATCTTCGGCCTTCCACTTGAGGGATTCATCCCAATACGGACGCAGCGTCTCCAATAGCTCAGCGACCGAATAGTAATGATAGGGTCTTGAGTTTGCCGTGGTGTCGCCCGGCTCTATCGCGTTCAGCTGACAGAAGTCATAGGGATCCATCCCCATCTTTTTCGCGAGCATATCGATCAACTGGCCCGCGACCGTATACATCTGCGGCGAACCGAACGAACGGTAGGGTATCGCGTAGGAATTATTCGACAGAATGGCCCGCCCTATCGCCTTGATGTTCGGTATCTTCAAGCCGTAGCAGATGAAGCGCATGGCCTTTGACTGCAGTATGCCGGCCGTCTCGGGGTAGGCGCCGTGTTCCAGGGCCAGGTCAATCTCCGCCGCAAGGAGTTTGCCGTCCTCGTCCGCCGCCAGTCTTCCGTTTGAC